>JBDKUU010000001.1:0-7067 GCA_039679525.1 Phycisphaerales bacterium
AACTCCTCGGCCGCCTCCGGCACGATCATGACGCCGCTGTGCGCCGCCTGTTGAAGCTCTCCCCAGATCTCGTCCCAGACGTTCAATGCGTCTTGCGTGACGTTGCCGACGACGTTCTGGAAGTGCGTCAATTCAACCTGCGGCGAAGGCGCCTGCGCGATCGTTCGCGACTGTTCACCATCGAACTTCAGTAGTTTCACGCTCGGGTTCATAGAACCCGATAAAGATCGCAAAGGCTGTGCCAGGAATGCGGTAATTCGAGAACGGAGTATATCTGCTGACGCCCAAATGACTTATGTGACGGTGAATGCGGGACAAGCGTCCCGAAGGAGCGGCGGCAAGCGGTACAGTTTATGTGCCGCGGCACAACTAGTGAACCAGGGTCAATCGACGGTCACAGATCGGACTTCCTCTCACCCATCGATTCCGTATTCCTCCATCCGTTTCCGCAGCGTGGTGCGGCTCAGGCCCAGTTTGGCGGCCAGAGTTCGTTGGCTCATGCCCTCGGAAACGGCCCTGGCGATGATCGTTCGCTCGATGGACTCGTGCAACTGCTCCCTGGCCCCGGCGGACTCCTCGGCGGTTCGGTAGGACCGTTCGATCAGGGCCCGAATCTCCGCCTCCAAGCCGGCTGAACTGGGCGGGGCCTTTCGCGAACCCTTGGCCGCGAGGTTTGCGACGATCTCCCGCGGCAGGATGTTCACGGTCAGCGTGTTGCCGGGGCTCATCACGACGGCGTGTTCGATGCAGTTCTCCAGCTCGCGGACATTTCCCGGCCAGGAGTATTCCAGCAATCGATCGAGGACCTCCCGCGTGATCTTGGTCACGCTCTTGAGGTTCTCGCGATTGTACTTTTCGAGGAAGTGATCGACCAGCAGCGGAATGTCTTCCCGCCGCTCCCGCAGCGGCGGCAGATCGATCGGCACGACGTGCAGACGGTAATAGAGGTCCTGGCGGAACTTGCCCTCTCGGATCGCCTGCTTCAGATCCGTGTTCGTCGCGGCGACGATCCGGACGTCCACCCGCAGGGTCCTCGCCCCGCCGACAGGCTCGAACTCGCCTTCCTGAAGGACGCGAAGCACCTTCACCTGCACCCGCGGGCTCATTTCCGAGACCTCGTCGAGAAAGAGAGTCCCCTTGTCCGCCAGCTCGAACCGGCCCTTGCGGTTCTGGATCGCCCCGGTGAACGCTCCCTTGACATGCCCGAACAGCTCGGATTCCAGCAGCGTCTCGGGCAAAGCCCCGCAGTTGACCTTGACCAGCGGACCCTTGGATCGCGGGCTATTGTAGTGGATCACGTTGGCGACCAGCTCCTTGCCCGTGCCGGTCTCGCCGCTGATGAGAATGGGAGCGTTGGACTTGGCCGCCGTGGCTGCGATCGCCAGCACCTGCTGAATCGTCTTGCTCTGGCCGATGAGGTTCTCCAGCCGGTAACGGCTCCGCAAGTCCCGAACCGTCTGCTCGTCCCGGAGCAGGATCTCGTCCTTGTCCACCTTCAACAGTTGGTTGATCTTGAGCACCTGCGAGACGAGCGAAGCCACGATGGACAGCAGCCTCAAGTCCTTGTCGAGCGTCGCCTCGACGGCAAACGGCCGATCCACGCTCAACGCTCCGACAGTCTCGTTGTCCACCTTCAGCGGCACGCAGATGAAGGCGATGGGCCAGGCCGCGTCCACCCGGCGGGCGGCCGTCCGGTCCAGGAAACGGGGGTCCTTGTGGATGTCCGGCGCGATCGTGGGCAGTCCGGTCTTGACGACGTGCCCGGTGATGCCCTCGCCAATGTCGTACTCGCCCCGCGCCCGCTCGGCGGCCGACAACCCGTGAGCCGCGACGATCCGCAGCTTGCCCGTCGCGCGGTCCAGCAGAACGACCGTGCCGCGAATCATGCCCAACTCGCTGGCCAGCACGGTCATGGTTTCTTCGAGGAACGAACTCGGGGTCAGAGCCGTGCCCAGCGCTTCGCCCATTCGGGTCAACAGGCTCAGTTCGCGGTCTTCCCGCGACTCGGCCGCGATGGCCAGCTTGCCGTCGACGATCCGGAACCACTGCGGCACGCCGATCGCGGTGCTCCGCCGGTTGGCGGCCTTGCGGAGCGTCAGCGTGCGCAACCCGCGGGAGATGCCGATTTCCAGGACGACCTGCGTGATGTGACGCACTTTCGCGAGAAACCGCTGCGAGTGCGCTTCGGTCTCGAGCAGCCAATAGGCGATTGTGCTCAGATCGAAGAGCCGCGGGCAGATGTGCCCGAAGAACCGCAGAACCACGTCTTCGTCGCCCCAGAGGTCCAGCATGCCCGTGAGACTGTCGAAGACGTACTGCGTGCTGGCCCCCGCTGCGGCTCCCGCCTCGGTCAGCGCCTTCTCCAGTTCCGCCGGGTCGGAGGGATTGGCCACGTGGACGACCGAGCCACGCGCCGGCTTCTCCGCCGACTTGTAGAAATCCAGGAAGACATGGTCGTTGCTGCCCTTGCCCGAAGAAAAACAATCGACGAGATGAAGCGTCCCCTTCGACATCGTTTCAGCATAGGCCCGGCAGATCGTCTGCGGCGAGCGGTTGAAGCTGACGTACGTGACGGGCGAGTCCTCGGCCTCGCTGGCCGCCATGAAACTCGAAATGAACTTGTCCACCGGCGCGCCGGAGTCCACTTCCCAGACGACGTTGTCGCCGGGCATCAGACCGCCCATCAGGCGGTCGATTTCCACAATGCCAGTTGTCAACACCGGTTCACTCAACTCATAACCCCGTGAATCATGATGCCGCCCGTATCGTCTCCGTCGGCACGTACACGCAGACGCGTCGCGTGTCTTGCGTGCAGATGCATTCTGCAGGCCTGGACGAAAACGATCGTATGCGGTCCCCCTCATCTTACCATATCCCCGCGTCCATGGAGAAGAAAACCGCGACAGCACGCGACAGGCGTCTGTCCGTATCGACCGAACAGGATCCGAAGGCAGGGGCTGCCCGAGAGAGAGACGAGCCGTTCGATCTGGCTCGCCAACAATCGGCTCTGTGACCAATCCATGTAGGCTGTGGCGTGCTGCCGCCGGTCCACGCGGCCTCGGAACTCGATGCGCCAAATGCTTGATTCCAAACGCGCCCGCACGGGCCGGGGATTGAGTCCCGCCGCGTCCCATGCGAGCCAGGCGCTCCGCCTCACCCCGCAAGCCGCCGGGGTTTCGCACCCACCAGAACGAACTCAATCACGATTGCGTCCAGGGGCTTCTCTGTTGCGACCCCTTCGCGCTCGCGGCTCGTGTCTCAGCGTGATTCTTCGGGAAAGAGATGGGAGCCGTCATTGGCTCTTCGACTCACGGCTCCGTCTCAGTTGGAGTCGGTACCCGATCATCCTCAGAAGGCCGCTCGCAGCTCTGGCGACAGGTCCGACCAACGGCCAATCACGGTTTGCGGATACGGCTCGCCCCTCGGCCCATCCGCATAAACTTCCATCAAACTCTCGGGGCCTCTTCGCTTCGCCTACCGGATTGGATTGCGTGAGTGTTTGTTTGCTCGCGACTTGTGAACTGCGTCCGGAGGGACTCGAACCCCCAACCATCGGTTCCGAAGACCGATGCTCTATCCAATTGAGCTACGGACGCCCAAACCACGCGATTCGAATCGAACGGGCATTCCGCCGGCAAGTGTCCACCCGGCCAGCCCGTCCACGAAGCGGCCTCGTAACCATACCTCATCGACGCGAGATCGTCAAATCAAATCTGCAACGTCCTGGAGGCCGCTGAAGGCCGACCGCCGCGGCGGGGTTTTCGGGATTGTTGGAGGCCGAGAGGACTTGCCCCGTGCACGAGCAAGAACAGAGAGGCCGGGACGAGCCGGGAGATCTCGCGACCTGCTCATCGGCTCCGCCGTCCGTCACAGCCATCCCTCTGCGTCTGCCACGACGGGTCTCATCCCGGTTGCCATGCGTTCGCCATCGATCCGAGGCAGGATGCAGAGCCGTCCCTCGCCACATGGTCCGCGCCACCAAGCAGGACGGACCGGCGGCGTCCTCGTATGGTCCACGCCGCCGGTCCATGAATGCCGATTCGATGCTCGCTCGAAGCCGAGCCGTCCGGGCGTCCCCTGCCGACTTCTTCGCCACGATCCATACGCGGCCCGGCTTGGGAAGCTCGATGCACCGCTACTGGGCCTGGGTCACCTGCGTATCCATGTACGACTGCAGGTTCTTGAACGACGCCTCGGCGTTCTGAAGGGCCTGGTCCGCGGCGACCTTGGCGTCCTTCAACTGCGTGCCCGTGGCGTTTCTCATCTTGTCGACGGCCGCACGAGCGTCGGCCAGGCTTGTCTGCGCCTGCTTGCTCAGGTCCTGCATTTTCTGCTGTGCCGCCTGGTCCCCTTGCGTGCCCGCCTGCTGCTGCCAGGCAGTCAGCTTCTGCTGCATGTTCGTCAGGATCTGTTCAGCGCCTTGCACGTATTGGTTCTTCTGCTGAGTGAGGGCGTCGGCTCCTGCGCCGGCTGTGCCCCCCGCGCCAGCCGTTGCGCCTGCGCCCGTTCCCGCAGCGCCACCCGTGCCTGCGGCGCCGCCGGTTCCAGCGACGCCACCGGCAGTCCCGCCGGCGCCCGTGCCAGTGCCCGTCTTACCCGTGCTGGCCGTGCCACCCGTGCCCTCTTGTCCTCCGGGGACCGGCTGGACTCCTTTGTCCTTGTCTTTTGCGGTCTGGGAACTGGTCGTCCCGGCTTTCTTCTTCGTGCCGGCAGCCTGCTCGTCCTCGCCGCACCCGACCAGGCTCAGGGTTACGACTCCCATCACTAACAACAATACCGCTTTTCTTCCCATCGGTGGTTCTCCTAATCTATGTGGCCCGCAAATCAATCCACGGCGTGCTGGATTCCTTCGCCAGCCTGTTCGATATCCTGCCCTGCCCCTTTCATAGTATGGCAGCCCGTCAGCGTCGAACCGCACAGACCTGCAAGCAGGAGCAACAGAACGATCAGCTTCGTGAGTCTTCTCATGTGTACTCTCCCATCTTCTCAACGATGGCCGGAGCGGACCTGCACTCGATCCTTCGACGGCATACATGGTCACTCTTACCGGGAACGCACGGACCGCGTCAGTGGGGTTTTGCTCATTTGCTGGCCCGTCGAAGCCTCAAATGCCCTCGCTCGGCGCGACCCGAACCTCCCCGGGCGACGGCGTGTCCCTCTCTCGATCGAAGGAAGCGTCTCGCCGATAATTCATTGTCACTTACGTCATTAGGTTTATGGATACACCATGTTCCGCCTTCACCCGATTGCCCCGGCCCGTGACTCGGGGCAGGATGGGGACAGAATCAGTCCATGGGCATTTTACTCGGAGCGAAACCGACAAGTCGCCAACCTAGGCTGGTCTGTCTTGTGTAACGCGAGGAAGCATCGCCGGTGCCTGCGGTGGTATCGTAACCACAGGCATGGCCCGCACGCGTGCCATCCTCGCGATAAGGAGAAAGATATGAATCGATACCTCTCTATTGGAGCGGTCTGCTGGCTCTTGGCCGCTCTGAGTACTCCATGCGTCTTGGCTGCTTCCGACCTGACGTTGACCGGCAGCGACCTGCTGGGGCCCAACTGGAACATGCTCACGTCCGGAACGATGGCCAACGGGACCCTGTTCTCCGACGACACCAGCATCGTGAACCCGCCGACCTATGCCGGGGAGTTCCTCACCAGTTCAACCTACGGCGCCCCCCTGGCTTCGGGGGCAGTGGGCCTGGTCGGATGCGGCGTGGGGAACGTCGGCACGCTGGAGTATGTCTCGCTGGCTTTGAATGGGGCAAGCCTCGACGACACCGGCTCCTTCACCGTCGTCCTGAGCAACGACAACGATGATCCGTGGCAGTACAGGCTGTTCGCCGACAACGGCGCGACGACCGTGCTGGGGCCTTGGACGCCGATCGCCCCCGGGGGCGGAAGGGAATCGCTCAGCATCGACACCAGCAGTCTCGGCGGGACCGGCCTGGTCGGATTCCAGATCGGCAGCGACGTACGGGAAGACTGCTTCCACACCTCCGTGCTGCCGGCCGGAACGACTCCCCAGGCGCAGATCCCCGTGCCCGGGGCCCTGCTGCTGGTCGGCATCGGCGGCTTGATCGTTCACCGGCTTCGAGCCAGACGCCGGATCTGATTCGGCGGACATCAAAAGGGGACATTCTCCTTCTCGACGACCCATCGCTCCATCAGACGGACGTCCGGAGAAGAACAGGAGAATGTCCCCTTCTCATTATTCTACGCAGGTCCACAGGAGTCCCCGGACAGTCTGACATACACCGAAGACGTCGAAATCCGAAGTTCGAAGCACGAAATTCGAAACAAATCCAAAACTCAAAGCATGAATGATCAAAACGCTGGCGCGGACCGAGAGCCCGTTTTGGATTTTGGATTTCGGTCATTCGTGCTTGTTTCGGATTTCGAATTTCGTGCTTCGGATTTTAGCTCTGGGCGTCGTCAAGACACCTGTGCGGCCCTGTCTAAGGTTCGGCCCCCTGCTCTTTCTTCAGCGGCGTCGTCCACAGGTAGACCGTGTGACTGATCCCGCCGTCCTCTAGGGTGACGGTCTGGTCCGGCGTCACGCCTCTCATGTCGAAGTCGTGCGAAACGATCCGACAGCCGGGCTTGAGCTTGTCCAGTTGCGGGATCAGCTTGACGTTCAGGGACGGCAGCAGATAGAGCGTAACGACGTTGGCGTCGCTGAGGTCCAGCGTGAAGATGTCCTTCTGCTCGATGGTCACCAGGTTGCCGACGCCGTTCTTCCGCACGTTCTCCTGCGACTCCTTGATGCGCTGCGGATCGAGGTCGTAGCCGAAGGCCTTGCAGCCGTAAGTCTTCGCGGCGGTCACCGGGATTCGACCGTCGCCGCAGCCCAGGTCGTACACCACGTCCGCCTGGGTCACCTGGGCCAGCTCCAGCATCCTGCTGACGACGTTCTGCGGCGTGGGCACATAGATGACGTCCGGCGTGCGGGTCTCGGCCGGCTTTTCCCTCTTCAGGGGCGTGGTCCACAGGTAGAGCGTATAGACGCGGCCCGAACCGTCGTCATCCTTCACCTGGACGACCTGATCGGGGATGACGCCCTTCAT
>JBDKUU010000002.1:0-2969 GCA_039679525.1 Phycisphaerales bacterium
GACCGTCGGCGCCGTGGCCAAGTATCTTGCCAAGGTCCGGCTCAGCCAGCCTTACGAAGGTCTCCGCTCGACCACCAAGAACATCCTCGAACACCTGCCGGGCATCGGCCGCAGCGTCGAGGAGACTGTCGAGCGGATCAAGAAGAGCATCCGCATGGCCCTGCCTCAGAGCCAGTTGTTCGAAAGCCTCAACATCCCCTACTACGGCCCGGTGGACGGTCACGACATCGAGGGGCTCATTCGCCTGTTCAAGGCGCTGGGCCAGATCGATCATCCCGTCCTGCTGCACGTCTACACGAAGAAAGGCAAAGGCTTCAATCCCGCGGACAAGGGTCCCACCCGCTTCCACTCGACGGGCCCCTTCAAGATCAACGGTGACAACACGGTCGACTGCGCCGTCGGCGACCAGCGGCCCAGCTACACCGACGCCTTCGGCGAGTCGCTGACCGCCCTGGCCGAGCGGGACAATCGGATCGTGGCGATCACGTCCGCGATGTGCGACGGCACCGGCCTCCAGGAGTTCCGCAAGCGGTTCCCCGAACGGTTCTACGACGTGGGGATCGCCGAGAGCGCGGCGGTGGACATCGCCGCCGGCCTGGCCAAGGTCGGCATGAAGCCCGTCGTGTGCATCTACTCGACCTTCCTCCAGCGGAGCTTCGACCAGATTTTCCAGGAGGTGGCGTTGCAGAATCTGCCCGTGGTGTTCTGCGTGGATCGGGCCGGCATGGTCGGCTCCGACGGCGCGACGCACCACGGCCTGATGGACATCGGGTACCTGCGAATGCTGCCGAACATGGTCCTGACGGCCCCTGCCGACGCCATCGAGGTCAGGCAGGCCCTTCAGTTCGCCCTGTCGCATTCGCAGTCGGTCGTCATCCGCTATCCGAAGGAGCCCGTTCCGTCCGAGCAGCTCACCCCGGCGGCGTCCTCCCAGCCGTTCGAGGTCGGCCGAAGCGTCCTGGTCCGCCAGGGCATCGAGTCCTCGCTGGCCATCGTGTCTTATGGGACCGTGCTGACGGAGGCCCTGGAGGCGGCGGAGCGGCTCAGCGCCGCCGGCATCGAGGCCGACGTGATCAACGCGCGGTTCGCCGCCCCGATCGACGGCCTCCTGCTGAGCCTGCTGGCCGAAGGCAAGCGGCTGATCACCGTTGAGGATCACTATCTTTCCTGCGGATTTGGCTCGGCCCTGCTCGAGTTGGCCGCGGCCCAGGGTTGCGAGATGGGTCGCATCCGCGTTCTTGCCGCCCCCCGGCGTTTTATCGGGCACCATTCCCGGGCCGCGCAGCTTATGGAGGCCCGGATTGCTGCCGATGAAATAGTCAAAACGGCCAAGGAGCTGTGTATTGAGCGGCAAATCAGGTCAACTCGACGCCCCACAGGGCCGGTCGGAGAGCCCTTCGCGGCCCCGATTGATCCTGTTCGGAGACCCTGATAAAGGGCCTGTCGCGGAAACGATGCAGGACTTCGCCCTGTTCCTCAAGAACCGGGCGGAGATCGTCGCCAGTTGCCACATCGCCCGATGCACGCCGGAAGTCCTGCGGGACTGCGATTATGCGGTCGTGCTCGGCGGCGACGGCAGCATCATTTCAGCCGCAAGAAATCTGAGCGAGGCCGGCGTCCCGGTCATCGGGGTCAACCTCGGCAAGCTCGGCTTCCTCGCGGAGTTCAACGTCGCGGAGTTCAAGGAGCGATTCGCCGACATCGCCGCGGGCAGAGCGCCCATCGAGACGCGAATGATGCTGGGCTGCCGCGTCTGCGAAAGGTCGCAGGGCGGCCGCGAGAAGTTCTACTCCAAGGCCATGAACGACGTCTTTGTCGCCGCGGGGCCTCCGTTCCGCGTGATCGAGATGAAGATCGCGGTGGACGGCCAGCACGTGGCCAGTTGCGTCGGCGACGGATTGATCGTCTCGACGCCCACCGGCTCGACGGCATACAACCTGTCGGCGGGCGGGCCGATTCTCGACAGCTCGATGGAGGCGATCGGGATCACGCCGATCTGTCCGCATTCGTTGAGCTTTCGGCCGATCGTGATCGCCGCGGACAGCGTGGTCGAGATCTCCTGCACGCGGGTCAACGACGGCACGACCGTCTCGATCGACGGGCAGGTCTCCTCCAGTCTGACACTGGACGACGTGGTTCAGGTTTGTCGAGAGAAGAGCTGCTTCAAGGTGGTGAACAACCCCGCGAGGTCGCGCTGGGACACGCTGGCGACGAAGCTGGGCTGGGCCAGAACGCCTCGATACGCGAGCGAGCCGGCCGGGTGACGGTGAAGAATTCGGAGAAACACATGATGGGATCGCGACATCAAAGAACCGAGCAGGGAATGGGCCGGGGGCATCGGCTTGTCCCGGCATTGGCGATTCTGCTGGCTTTTGCCGGCGTCGCTTTCTCTTCCGCGCCGCGAGCCACCCTGCCTCCGAGCAGCTACCAGAGCGGCCTGATCGGCACTCCCAACCCGATGGACAATTCGAGCAACCTGCCCATCACCGGCAACGTCCTCGGGGGTAAGCACTTCCGCGGCAATATTCCGTACAACTCGACCACGAGCTTCGCGGCCCCCCTGGGCTCGACGAGCCTCGATTCGTTCCTGCGATACTCCGCCGTGCCGAACGGCCAGCCGGGCTATTCGCAGAGCTACACGCCCTTCTATTCTTCGACGGGCACCGTGACCACGACCCTGCCCGGCTACCAGGGCGTCTTTTCGCCCGTCAGTCCCCGGATCGCGGGCGGGCTGGGCCAGACTCCGATAGGCCAGTCGGTCGACTCGATGACCATGATGGACGGCTCTGAGTACCGGATCGCGGGCGGCCCGCGCGGCGACACGAGCAGCCTGGGCGTGGAGACCTCGCCCCGGCTTCGCTATGTGCCGATGTCGATGGATTCCGGCGAGACGAAGAGCGATGTCCCGGACGCGCCGAGCGATTCGCTGATTCGGCGTCCGCTCGCGCCGGCCGGCGACCCGCTCATGA
>JBDKUU010000003.1:0-3356 GCA_039679525.1 Phycisphaerales bacterium
GAAGTAGACCACGAGAGCCATGGCCACCGTCGTGTTCAGGCTCGCCGTGGGCGACTCGAACCCGGGAATGAGGCAGATGAGGTTGGAGAACAGGATGAAGAACCCGATGGTCGCGATGAGGGGGAAGAACTTTTTGCCGTGTTCGCCCATCGTGTCGACCAGGAGATTGTGAAAGGCGTTGACGATGACCTCCATCACGTTCTGGACCTTGTTCGGGTAGATGTCCATGCGCCGCGTGGCCAGCCAGCCCAGCAGGGTCAGAACGCCCATGACCAGGATCGTGTAGGTGACGATATCGGGGATGTATTTGTTGTGTAGGAGCAGTAGGGGATGCATACTCTGTCAGCTAGCCTCCTCCGGAAGAATTTTTTTTTGAAACTCGAGAATCGCCGTGAAGACGATGTTGATGACGACAAGCGACAGGCCCACGAGCAGTCCGATGATGTCCACGGGCAGCTCGGTGATGACGAAGAAGAGGACCACGGCCGTGACGGCCATGCGGATGTAGTACCGGATCATCATCGCCGACTTCGCTTTTCCGGACAGGTTGGAGAAGATCACGCGCAGGTCCCGGCCGAGCCAGTACAGGTTGACGATGCTGACGATGCCGCCGAGAAGGATGCCCAGCGTGAAACGCCAGGGCATGAGGAGAAGGCTCACGACAAGCATGAGACCGAGAATGACGATATTCCGGAACTCAATTTTTCTTTGCAGGAGGTCTTTTCCGGTGGGGTTCATCCTTCAGCCGCCTGATGATCGGTTCTTCGTAGCTGTCCTCGAACGTGTTCTTGATCCACACGTAGAGACTTCGGAATCCAGCAAACACACCGACGAGAAGGAAGAGGATGGCGAACTTGTTTCCCGTTCCGAGCAGCCTGTCCAGCCAGGCCCCGATCAGGATTCCCCCGAAGATGCCCAAGACCAGTGCGATGCCGAAGGTGCTGGCATACGCCGCCTGCATCATGGATTTCTTCGATTCCTTATCTCCCTCTCTCATGGAAACCTCGGGCGCTATACCATACTGACGACGCGAAGTCAATAAAAATAGGCTTCAGAAACCGGGCCGCCGGAACAGAAAAACAGTGAATGATTCAAGGTTGTTGCGTGCCTGTCAGGGGCCCTTCCGAATCAGGTTCCGGAAGGACTCCTCCACGCAATCGAGATCGGCTCGACCCAGGTACTGGTGGCAGCCGATGTAGAAGCCGTTTTTGCCCGCGAAGTCGGCCCTGGGAAGCCTTCCTTCGTATCGTTGCTGCAGGGACCGGTACGCCGGCTGCTGCGTGGGGATGCAGCCGAACAGGGGTCTCGTCTCGACGCCGGCCCGTTCCAGGGCGGTCATGATCTTTTCCCGGGACCATCGGGGGTCGCGGATGACCAGGGGGTAGGCGAGATAGCTGACCTCTTCGGAATAGACCGGCAGCTGGAAGATCTCCGCGTACGGTTCGAGCTTTGCATTGAGGGCGCGCACGTTGTGTTGCCTCGCCCGGATGATGGCGTCGGCCCGTCCGACCTGGGGGATGGCGATCGCCGCATGGAGCTCCGCCGTCTTGAAGTTGAAGCCGATGAGGTCGTGGGTGAATCGCGGGTCGAACGCCGCCCCGCGATGCGGGCATTTGCCCGCGGAGCGCCTGCAAACCCTGCAGTCGCACAGGCGCCCGTTTGCCTTGATCCGCCGGATCAGGCGGCAGAGCGCCTCGTCGTCGGTGACGACGGCGCCCATTTCGCCGACCTGGATGTTGTGGGCGATGTAAAAGGAGTATTCGGCGAGATCCGACAGGGAACCGGCCCGGCGGCCCTTGTAAAGGGACCCGTGGGCCTGGGCGGCGTCCTCGAAGACCGCCAGGTCGTACCGGCGCGCCAGGTCGTTGAGGGCGTCCATGTCGTTGACGTAACCCATGAGGTGCACGGGCAGCAGCAGGGCATGTCCTTTTCGGTCCCTGCGGAGAACGTCCTCGACCTGGTTGATGTCCAGGGTGAACGTGCGGGAATCGATGTCGACGTAGACGGGCTCCATCCCTGCCAGAACGACGGCATTGCTCGTCGCCACGTAGGTGACGGGGGAGGTGATGACCCGGCATCCCGGGCGGACCTTCGGCCTGCGAACGTCGTGGATCAGGGCGTGCAGCCCCGCCAGAAGGGCCGAGGAGCCTGAGTTGAGGGCCACGCAGTGTTTCGTCCCGATATAACGGGCCCAGAGCTTCTCGAACTCCTTGGTTTTCCGGCCTTCCGAAAGCTGCCCCTCGGCGAGGGATTCCAGGACGGAAGCCGTTTCTTCCCGGCCGATGCGGATGTCGCCGATCCTGACCTTGATCGTCATGCCGTCTCCCCGGCGGAGGCCCTGTTCCGCGCGTACCACTCGCAGGTTCTCCGCAGCCCTTCGTCGAGTCCCACCCGGGGCTTCCACCCGAACTGCGCCATGGCGCTGATGTCCAGCAGCTTCTGCGGCATGCCGTCCGGTTTCGACGGGTCGAAGACCAGGCGACCCCCGTATCCCGAGATCGCCGCGATCCGCCGTGCGAGCTCGTCGATGGAGAGGTCCGTCCCGGCGCCGGCGTTGACGGCTTCCCCTCCCGAGAGCCGCTCGGCGAAGAACAGGCAGGCGTCCGCCGCGTCATCGACGTAGAGAAACTCGCGTCGCGCCCGGCCGGTGCCCCAGATTTCCACGTCGGGGAGATCGCCCTCGGCCGCTTCGCGGAATCGGCGCACGAGGGCGGCGATGACGTGGGAATCGCGGGGGTCGAAGTTGTCGCCCGGCCCGAAGAGGTTGGGGAAGATCACGGAAAAGAACCGGACGCCGTACTGGCGGTGATAGGCCTCGATCATCTTCATGCCGCTGATCTTGGCGATAGCGTAAGCCTCGTTGGTCGGCTCGGGCGGCCCCGTCAGGATGTACTCCTCCCGCATGGGCTGCGGGCACAGTCTCGGGTAGGAGCAGGAGCTCGACACGAACAGCAGGCGCTCCGCGCCGAATCGCCAGGCCGCGTGGATCACGTTCGTCTGGATCATCAGGTTGTCGTAGAAGAAGAGGGCGGGGTTGTGCATGTTCGCCCAGATCCCCCCCACGCGGGCGGCCGCCAGGAACACGACCTGCGGCCGTTCGCGTTCGAAGAAGGCCTCCACGTCGGCCTGGCGGCGCAGGTCGAGCTCCGCGCTCGTGCGCAGCAGGAGGTTTTCGTGCCCCCGCTCGCGGAGCATTCGCACGAGGGCCGTACCGAGAAGGCCCCGGTGTCCGGCCACGTAGATTTTCGCGTCTTTGTCCATCATGCTCGATAAGTAGAGATTGCGCGCGTTCGAGAAGAACTCTTCCTGCGAATTGACGGTTTTTGACCGCTCTGACGCTTGCTGCACTGCAGCCG
>JBDKUU010000004.1:0-2017 GCA_039679525.1 Phycisphaerales bacterium
AAAACGAACCAAAGTCGATCTCGTCGAAGGGATCGGCGGCCGGCTGCGGCTCGGCGGTTTCGGGAATCTCCTCGACAGGCCGGCTCGCGGCTTCCTCGATGGCATCCGCATCGGGCGGAACAACGCCATCGGCTAGATCAGCGGCATCTTTGACGGCATCCAAAACGCTCTGGTCAGCGGGGGCCGGCTCTCCCGAATCCCGTTCCGATTCGAGGAGGGCCTGGACTTCCTCCGGGGCCAATTCTTCCGTGCCGTCGTCTACAGCCTCTTCGAGGACAGGGTTCTGCGAGATCTCCTGACTGATAAGGTCTTTGAGCTCCAGCCGGTTGAGCTGGAGCACCGTGACCATTTGGACGAGCCCAGGCGTCAGGATTTGCTTTTGCTGTACCTTTAATTGCAGCCGAGGCGAAAGCAAACTCATTCGCCCTCATTGTAACGCAGACAGGTGAGAATCGAACTCGGTACTACGGCTGGGCTTCGACCCCCAGGGTGAAGCTCTCGCCCAGGTAAACCCGCTTCACCTCGGGATCCCGTCCCAAGGCTTCCGGGCTGCCGGCTCGGAAGATCTTTCCGTTGTTGATGATATAGGCGCGGTCGGTCACCGCGAGCGTCTCGCGGACGTTATGATCGGTCACCAGGATGCCGATCCCAGTCCTCTTCAGGTCAAAAATAATACGCTGGAGTTCCAGTACCTGGATCGGATCGATCCCCGAAAAGGGCTCGTCCAGGAGCAGGAACGCCGGGCCGATCACCAGGGACCGGGCGATCTCGACGCGCCGCCGCTCGCCGCCCGAGAGAGCATAACCTTTGTTCTGCCGGACCTTCTCCAGCCCGAGCTGCTCGATCAACTCCGACATGCGCTCCCGCCGTTCGTGGGCGCTCAAGGAAAGGGTCTCGAGGATGGCCATCAGGTTCTCTTCGACCGTGAGGTTCCTGAAGACGGATGGCTCCTGGGGAAGGTAGCTGATGCCACAGCGCGCCCTCTGGTACATCGCGAGCCCCGTAATTTCGGATTCGTCGAGCATGATCCGTCCGGAATCGGGGCTGATCAGGCCCACAATCATGTAAAACGACGTCGTTTTCCCGGCGCCATTCGGCCCGAGCAGACCGACCACCTCGCCCTGTTCGACCAGGATCGACACGTCGTCAACGACTTTTCTTCCTTTATACGACTTGGAAATCTCGCAGGTTTGAAGTTTCCGCATGCGGGCTACTTGCGAAGAATACGGCTCACGGCCGGCCGGTCTTCCCGGCCATCCACGAGCAGCCTATCACTGTTGGCAAACCAGGTCAATTGCGTACCGCTCGTTGAGCCTCGCTTGCTGTCAACGAGCAATGGCGAACCTCCCGAGACGACGACCTTTTCTTCGGTCGTGCTGTACACGGCATGTTCGCCGGTTGCTGTGCGGGTCCTTCCACGCGCGGAGTGAACGATCCGGACGCTGCCGTCCGCGACCGCCTTATCGAGCCGGGAGCCGGTGTCCCCCTGGACCAGCATGGCGTGCAGTTCGGCTGATTTTACGTCGATGCCAGACCGGTTCAATTGGACGCCGCCGCTGTAATGGGCTGTCCCGCTCTCGTCCGAGTACTCCAGTTCGGGTGCGCGGACAATCGTGTACACGGGACTGCGTGGCTTCTTGGCCACGGCGGCAATGTTCGCGGGTTGATCGATGAACTGCGTCACCACATTTCCACGCGCCTTGAGGACGCGCTGTTGCCGGTCGATTTGGACGACATCCCCGCGAATTCGATTCCCACCCTGCCAGACCACGGCGTCGCCTTCGTAACGTACATAACGGTTCCGCCCGGTCACGAACATCCGATGGGCGAGAGCCTGCACGGATTGCCCCGACGAGAGTGGACCGGCAGTCGTTTTCTTACTGTCCGGGAGCTGCGTGGATGCGACTTTGCCCTGTGCCGTCACATCGCCGCTCTCCTGATCGAGGATGATGCGATCGGCCGAGGTGGAGCCGGCAGGATCCCAAAAACGCGCGGATTGGTCCAGCGTGATGATATT
>JBDKUU010000005.1:0-2914 GCA_039679525.1 Phycisphaerales bacterium
GAGCAGTTGTTCTGCGACGACATCTCCAGCGGCGCCCAATCGGACATCGAGCAGGCGACCAAGATCGCCAGGCAAATGGTGTTGACCTGGGGCATGAGCGACCATCTCGGCCCGGTCAGCTACGGACCCGATCAGGGGGTCCGGGAACTCGATTACGTCCTGCCGGCCGAACGTGAATACTCCGAGAAGACCGCAGAGGACATCGACGCCGAGGTCCGGCTCATCATGGACGAAGCCTACAAAAAGGCCCGGCTGGTGATCGAGGAGAATCGGGACAAAATCCAGGGCATCGCCCAGGCGCTGCTCAAGTACGAAACGCTCGACGCCGACGATGTCAAGCTGATCCTGGCCGGGGGACGGCTGGATCGTCCCACGGTGGGCGACCTCCTGGCCGCCGAGCAGGCCAGACACGCAGGAGAAACGGAAAAGCCACAGCCGGAGTCGTCGGCCGGCTGATCGCTGCAATCGTCTTGGGGTGGGGAAGTCGGGATGGACAGAACCAGGATTGTTCTGATTTTTGTGCTCTGCGCGGCCCTGTGGGTCCCTGTCGTCCTCGCGCAGAACGACGCGGCCGGCGGCGCCACGGAGATCGTACGGTTCGAGTTGGAGCAGTCATCCGCGCGACTGAAACCGGCCCGATGGGAGGGCCGCCCCGGGATCGAAGTCCTCTTCGAGGGTACGGGGGACATCCACTACTATGCCCGTCCCGAGACGGCGCCCGCTCCCGGCCTGGAACTGACCCTCACGGCCGCGTCCGACGGCCTGGAGTTCGACAAGGCTGTCTTGCCCGCGTGGGAAATCTTCGACGATCCGACGGGACAGAAGATCGAGGTCTACGTCGGCGACTTCTCCGCATTCATTCCGATCCGGGGAGAATTGGGCTCCGGCCCGGAGAAGGAGGTCCCCGCTACGGTGAAGATCGCGGGTATCGCCTGCACGAGCCAGCTCTGTCTGCCGCCCTTCGAGAAGACCCTGACCACCAATCTGAACCTGGCGGATATGGCGAACTGGCCGGCCAGTTCAGCGGCTGCGTTGTCCCCTCCCACGGAAGCGCCCATCCTTGCGGATTCAACGCCGCCTGCCCAGGACGGCTCGGAGAGGCAATCGGTCCTCTCCTACAGCCGGGGTGTCTACTATCTCCTGGCCATCGTCGCGGGGCTGTCCATCAATATCATGCCATGCGTCCTGCCCGTGTTGCCCTTGATCCTCCTGAGGCTGATCGATCACTCCCGACAGGCCGACGGCCGACGCATCGCGCCGGGCATGGCTTTCTGCGCGGGGATCATCCTCTTCTTTGTGGCGTTCGCCCTCGTCTCGGCGATTGTCACGCTCACCACGGGAGCCGTCCTCGATCTCAACAGCCTGTTCCGCTATCCGGCCGCTGTGATCGTCCTGTTTCTGGCGGTCGTCTTCTTCGGGCTGGTCATGCTGGACGTCGTCACCCTGTCACTGCCCTCCTCCGTCGCCGGACGCCAGGGCTCCGGCTCGGGTCTGGCCGGATCGGTGGGAATGGGCTTCTTCGCAGGCATCCTCAGCACCCCGTGCAGCGGGGCGCTGCTCGGTTTCGTCCTGGTCTGGGCCCAGACGCAGCCTCTGCTCGTCAGCAGCACCGCGATCACCCTCATGGGCGTTGGCATGGCGCTGCCCTATGCGGTCATCATCTTGATTCCGTCTCTGCTGGATCGCATCCCCAAGCCGGGATACTGGATGGACCTATTCAAGAAGTCCGCTGGTTTCCTGCTGTTCTTGATCGCGGTGAAACTCACGCTGGCCGCCCTGCCCAAGGAGAGGCTGCTGAGCGTCCTGATGTACGGCGTCATCTTCAGCTTCTGCGTCTGGATGTGGGGCAAGTGGGTCGATTTTTCGACGCCGCTCGCCCGCCGATGGATCATTCGATTTGTCGCCGTGGCGCTGGCGGTCGGAGCCGGGGCATGGCTGCTTCCGTCCCACGCGCAGACCGCGGGAGCAGTCCTCGACTGGAAGCCCTACGATGCCGATGTGGTGCAGCGAGCCGTCGCGCAGCGGCGACCCGTCCTGTTGAAGTTCACCGCAGACTGGTGCACGAACTGCAAGGTCCTGGAGAAGAGGGTCTACGAGGCCCCGGCCATCGTCGAGCTCATGCAGGCGAAAAACGTTCTACCCATCAAGGCCGATACCACGGTGATCGACTACCCGGCCACGAAGGACCTCAACGCGGTCTACGGCGAGGCAGGCAATGTCCCGGTGAGCATCATCCTGCTGCCGGATGGGTCCAGGGAGAGACTGAGGGGTATTTTCGACAAAGAAGAACTGATCCGGATTCTTTCGATGTTTCCTGGGAGCGACAAGTAGATGGCAGGGAAGAAGAAATCCAACGCATTCGACAAGACGGCGGCCGCCGACCGAGTCAGGCTGATCGGGCCGGCGCTGAAGAAGGCCTATCCGAACGCCGGCATCGCGCTGCACTACAGGAGCCCTCTGGAGTTGCTGATCGCGACGATCCTCTCCGCCCAGTGCACCGACGCGAGGGTGAACATCGTCACGCAGGACCTGTTCAAGAAGTACGCGTCGGCCGACGACTGGGCCCGTGCCGATCAGAAGCAGATCGAGCAGGACATCAAACCCTGCGGTTTCTATCACAACAAGGCCGTCAGCATTCAGGGGGCCGCCCGCAGAATTCTCGGGGAATTCGGCGGCAAGGTCCCCCGGACGATGGAGGAACTCGTGACCCTGCCCGGCGTGGGCCGAAAGACCGCTAATTGCGTGCTCGGCAATGCTTTTGGCCAACCTGCAATCATGTGCGACACACATGTCATCCGGCTGTCCCGCCGGCTTCAGTTGTCTCCCAACTCCGATCCGGTAAAGCTCGAGTTCGATCTGGCCGATATAGTCCCAAAAGAAGACTGGACGCTCTTTTGCCATCGGCTGATTCTGC
>JBDKUU010000006.1:0-9461 GCA_039679525.1 Phycisphaerales bacterium
AAAGGACTTAAAGGCGTTCACCGCCCGGCCTCGCGAGGACATCGACCCGTCGGCAATTCCCCGACGGCAATGGGAATATTATACCCTCGCAGCCGCGGGGGACAACAGAAATCGGCGACGATGTCTCCCTCGACGTCTGTGCGAGTTCTCGGGCATCCGGAGTCCATGCGACCCCTGGGCATTCACGTTGAGACGACGGCTTGGTTCGTAGTGACGCCGTGAGGCGTTATCTTCCGCTCTGTTGTGCCATGCCAGACACCAAAGAGAGGATATGCCCTGACGGGCACACTACGAGCAGGTCGCCCTCGATTCTGCGGATGCCAGGACTCTTCTGCGGACGCTCCCCTCACCCGCCGGCGAGTTTGACCGTGTAGCCCCGCTTGGTCAGCTCGGCTGCGACGAGGTCGCGGTGGTCGCCCTGGATCTCGATGACGCCGTCTTTCACCGTGCCGCCGGCCCCGCATTTTCGCTTGAGCTCGGTGGCGAGCTTCTGCAGGCCCGACTCGTCGAGCGGCACGCCCGTGACGACGGTCATCGTCTTGCCCCGGCGGCCCTTGACGTCGCGCGAGACCCGCACGACGCCGTCGCCCTGGGGAACCGCCGTCGCCTTGCGGCACGCGCACTGGTCGATGGGCTTGCCGCAACCCGGGCACATCCGCCCGTGTTCCGTCGAATAGACTATGCCTGTGTCTTTTGCCATAGATGCTCACATCTTCCGGGAAAACGAACCGCCCGGCAAGTCAGGAATTCGTCCATCGGACCGGAAACTCAGTCTCCACTTTGCCGTACGCTACCGATAAGCGTCCTTTCGGTGCGCGATCTTGACGATGAAGACCGTGAGGACATCGTCCTCGACGGTGTAGAGGATTCTATAAGAGCCCTGCCGCATTCTGTACTTCTCCTCGGCCGTCAATTTCACGCTGCCGGGCGGCCGCGGGTTGTCGGCAAGAGACCGGATGCGGGCAACGATCGGCAGCAGATCTCTCTTCGGAATGCCGGAGAGCTCCTTGGCGGCGGACTTCTTGACCTCGATCCTATATCTTGCCATGGGCTTTCAAGTCCTTAAGGACTTTTTCGAAGGACAGCGTCTTTTCGCCCTGCCGCTCCTCGAAGGCCCGCAAATCCTCTTCGTCTTCGCCTAGCTCGCGGCGCAAGGCATCGTCGACAATAGCGGAGATGGACCGCGATGTTTCCGCGGCCTTGATCTTCACCGCCTGGTGAATCCCAGGGTCCAGGTATACCGTCGCTCTCTTCCTGCGTGTGGACATCGATTCATCTCCTGACATATAATGCTACTATAACATCATAGCGTTATAGCGTCAAAAGGTTCATCGAACCGCACGTCCATTCGGGTGCATGACCGTTCCTGCGATGGGGTCGGCCGAATAGGATCGCGGAGCAAAAGGAAGGGACGGACAAATCCAGAATCCGGCGGCTCGCCGCTGCGCGACGGGCCGGCGAGCATTTTGCGCTTTTTGCCAATGGCATGGGCACGATGCTGCGCATCGCCTTGCACACCGATCAAGGTCTCCGGCTTCTTCCGGGTTCATGCTATTGGCGTAAAGCGCAAAATGTCCTTCGCACGACCGTTTCGGGCGTGCTCTCTTTGCCGCCGCGGAGATCGTGACGCCATCGTGTGGCCAGACGCCTGCACAGGGGAGGCTGACAGACGCGAGAACTCTCTGTCTCGTCGGATGGATGCGTGCCCGAAACGGGCCCGCCTGGGAGGTTTTCCGCTTTGGGCCGCCAGCGCGGCACGATCGCGAGACACCTGTCTAAGCAGGTCCGCAGAAGTCGTCGGAATCCGAAACAGGCACGAATGACCGAAACCCGAATCTCGAAACGGCCCATCCGACAGGCGGCGGTGTTTCAGTCATTTCACATCCCGTCCACCTGAAGATTACGCGATGCGATTCTCGGGCGAGACCAGCGGGCGATCTACCAGATGATCCATATGTACCAATTGCCTTCAATGGGACAATATGCCTGATCTGCCTTGGTCTTGCGGCGATACTCGGTGAACTCGCTCAGAGACGGAATGATCCGGCCAGGTTGGGTCGCCCGATGGACGATGCCCAGTCTCCATCCGTGGCTCCCAAAACCAGAACCCGCGATGCCAAGGCACGTCTCCTGGTCTCGCCGTATGACATATCCTGCCCCGGCACGCTTGAGCAATCGACGATACTCAGCATGTCGATCTTTGGAGATGCCCAGTTCTTCCGGAGGACGCCAACTCCGCTTGTCGGCAGTCCAGCAACGATCAGGGTAGACTCCCGAAGTCTTGGCGCTGTCTTCGTCGAACATGACGAGGAGTCTTTCGAAAGCGTCCTCATGCTTATGGAAGTTGCGCACCACGGAGCGTTCGCTCGGCGGAAAACAACCGCGAAGCCAGACCCCAATCCCCACCAGAAGGGCCGCCGCAACGGTCCATTTCACGGCTTTCTTCAATCGCATAGTCTCGCTCCGACACATCAGCTCTCAAAGTACACGCCGGCTTTCGTGAGAGCTTCGCGCAGAGTCGCATACTTGAGGTCCCGCGTCCCGAGGTTCTTCGCGGCGCAGAGAGCGGCGGCGGTGCCGGCTCCTTGGCCCTGGCCCATGCAGGCGACCGTGTTCCGCGTGGACATGTGGGCGTCATGATTCGAGGTGATCATCATGCCGCAGGCGTAGAGATTCTCGATGCCCTTGACGCACAGGGCGCGGTACGGGATGCCGTAGGCGCCGCCGTTCTTCACCTGGAGCCTCGGCGCGCTGTCGTGGAAGCCGTAGACCATCACCTCGTCGTCGAAGCGCCGGGCTTCGAGAACGTCCGGCAGCGTAATGTCGTAGTCGCACTCGATCAGCCGGCCCCGGCGGATGCAGAGCCTCGGGCTCGTGCGGGCCATGAACGCCTTCTCGCAGCCGGGGACGTATCGGCGGAACAGCTCCACTGCTTTCGCCAGTCGCTTGCGGATCTCGAGTTCGGCCTTCGCCACTTCGTCCCGGCTGGTCGGGCTGACCGGCAGTTGGAGATTGCACTTGATGAACATCAGGTAGTTGTCGTGAACTGTGGTCGTGATCATGCCCATGCCGATGGCCCTGGCGCCTTCGGCCAGCCCCGGCACGTTGAGCCACTCGGCCCCCGCGCGGACGATCTGGTCCGGCCGGCCGCTCCGCATGCCTCTGGCCAGTTGCCCCTTGGCCTTGTTGGCCACGATGAACTCGTGATACTTGTCGATGTCCACGTTGCCGATGCCCACGCTGTTGCAGACGGGATAGTCGTTGGGCTCGGTGAACTTCGCGCCGGCGTAGGCGGCCAGGTCGCCGTAGGCGGTGCAGTCCACGAAGGACTTGGCGTAGAACGCCTCCCGGCCGGAGCGGCTCTCGACGATGACGCCGCGAACCCGCGAGCCGTCCATGATCGCCCCGGTCAGCGTCGTGTTGACAAAGACCTGAACGCCCGCTTCGACGAGCATTTCGAACGCGGTGAGCTTGTAGAGTTCCGTGTCGATCGCGGTGCAGACGGAGTCGTAGTTGTAGCCCTCGATCATCTCGGCGTGGCCGGAGCAGCCGCCGACCTTCATGAGCCTGTCGATGATCTCCTGCGGAATCCCCTTGACCACCTGCTTTTTCGCGACGCCGGGGAACGCCTTCCAAAGGTTGTAGAAGCTGTGCAGCGCGGTGCCGCCCTCGGTGACGGTCCCGCCGGGATAGCCCTTGGCCTCGATGATCGCGGTCTTCGCCCCCTGCCGTGCGGCGGCAATCGCCGCGACGACGCCCCCGGTCCCGGCCCCGGCGACGATCACGTCGAACCTGCGAATCGGCAGCTTTCTGGCAGGCTCCTCATAGAACTCCCCGCCGCCATTGGAACCGGCCGCGAAACCGTCCGTCGCCGCCCCGGCCCCCACACCGATCCCCGCCATCAACACGCTCTTCGAAAACTGACGTCGATTCACACGGTTCTCCTTGCCAGGTCCTTGAATATGTCACGTGATCTTCACCACTCACGCGGCAGGTTGGCCAAAAAGCTGCACAGATAGCTCCTCGCATCACCCAGCGTCACAGATTCACGCCTGCCGCCATGGACCAGAGTATTTCGGAACTCACGCACCCCGTGGGCTCGGGTGAGATGGTCGATGGCCACATTGCAGCGCAAAGCGACCCTGTCCATGAGCCGGTTCACAGACGGATGGCTCCGCTTTCGTGCCGCACGTTCCCAAAACTGACGCAGCGTCATCTCGAAGATGGCGAACATGCGCACCAGATAGGTATGCTCCAGATCGTCGTGACAGGCACGAATATCCCGCACGCGGAAGTTTCCCATCGCCGGGATACGCGTCGGATCCGACAGACACACCTTCAGGAAATGGGAGGTCGCAGCTCTTCCGGCCTCACACATGTTCTCACAGGACCTGATCTGCTGAATGATCTCGTGGGTCTTCATGCTGCAGAGGTCAGCGCGCTGACAAGTCTGACGAAAGACTGCTCACTCCAGGGCTCGGGCCAATCAACACGAGAGTCCGTCTTGATCTTCCATTCACCGTCGATCAGAACCAGTAGCAACCGATTAAGGGAGGGGAAGGATTCGATGTCGACTCGCCCCTGAGCACCCATGATATCGCAGCCAATCGGCTCCACGATGATCTTGCCGCTCGGAGCTTGGATGAACAGAGTCGGGACCGTATACCGCCCGATATGGTCTTCCTCAACGGTCTTCTCCTGCTCATCGACGAACCAGTGGCGCTGCTCGGCCCAGGATTTGATGGCGCCCATGAGGTCGCGCAGTCTCGCAAGCCAATCGTCTCGCTTGCGTTCCCAGTCTACTTGCCTGGCTGTCCGACTCGAAGATTTCCTCGCCATATTGCACCTCCACCCATCAACTCCTCCCTCACCTGCTCGTGGGGGACAACTCTCCCGGCCTCGATGTCCGCAAGGCCTTTGCCGATTCCCCCGAGAAATCGGATGCGTTCATCGATACCGGCCCATGCAGCGGAATCCGCCAGGTCCTGGCCGGCCTTGATCGCAATCTCTTTTCTCATCATGCAATCAGTATAGCACCGATGCCTCGGGGGCACAAGCGCAGCCGCTCACGCGCGACTTGGGATGCGATCGCCGTATGTTTCGATCAGGCACTCGCGAAATACTCGGTCGAGATCGTCGGAGGATACGCGTTCCGAAGGCGGAGCCTGGAGTTGCGAGAGGCGGTCGAGCTCTCGCTCGAGGAAGCCCGAGATCTCGGGGATGTGCGGACCGCGATCCAGCTCCTCGCCGGACTTCTTGCGGCGGATCAAGTCCTGGACGGCGGCCTTGACCGCGGCGTCATCGACCACTCGATCGACCAGCTTGTGAAACTCGATGGGGACGACGCCGAAGCCCCGTTCGATCCAGAGGCAGGCGAGCACCGGCCTCAGGACGTACAGGTACTTCTTGAGCCAGACCGTGTCCCCCTGCAGGTAGTCGCGGTAATTGCCCTGGGCCATGTGGAGGTAATGGTAGTGACATGCGGCCGGCTGATAGTACTGCGGCATCAGCCCGTGGATTCGATCGACCACGCCGGCCCGCCGGCAATAGACGATCGGCGACTGGAGCCATTCCAGCAGCGGCGGGTTAGACTTGCGGAGCAACTGGAGGGCCTTTCTAAGGTCCCAGCCGGAGATATCGAGGACTGTGTCGATCGGCAATTCGATCACGTCGCCGCCGGGCGTGACACGTAGATACCACTCGGTCGGACGCAGGTAGATGAAGCGGGCGTCGTAGTCGCTGTCGGACGATTCGAACCCCCACGCCCGACTGCCGGACTCGCAGGCATAGACGATGCAGACCCCGTTCTCCCGCTCGACGCGGTCCAGTTCGGCGTTAATCTGGGATGATATGTCCATTTCCTCGGGGCGATCTCTAGAAGTGAAGATACTCCCCAATCCAACGACACCGTGGATTCCCGCTTTCACGGGAATGACAGAGGACGGACTTGACTACCCGACGGTGGCGCGGCTCAGCGATTGCCGCGGGGCGGGCCGCTTCTCGGAGGACCGCTTCTCGGAGGTCCGCTCCTCGGCGGGCCGTTCCTCGACGAGTAATCGTTTCGCATCGGGCCCCGGGCGCGGAACTCCTGGATGCGAGGGCCGCGAGGTCTGCCGCCGCCCGGTCGGGGACGGAAGCCGCCCTTCTTCTTGGCGGCCGGACTTTGCTTCATCAGCAGCAGCGACTTGGCGCAGGTCTCCTTGGTGATGCGGTTGGAGTCCGTGAGGCCCTTGGTCAGGACCTCTTCGGCCATCTTCCTCATCCGGCCGTTCATGCTGCGGAGGCCGTACGCGGCCGCCTGCTTGGCGGTCCTGGGGAAGCTCCCGAACAGCGCTTCCACGAAGATGTCCAGCCCGTCCTCCTGCATCCAGGACAAGCCGAACGCGGCCTTCCTGGCCGTGGAGACGTCCTCGGAGTGCAGTTTCTCCCGCAGCTCGGCCAGACGCTCGACGGCGGCCTGGTCCTTTTCCCTGCCCGATGGTTTTCTCTCTTGCAGCTTCATAAAAGGCACCCTCTCATCCGTTCAATCCATTTCTCCGGATGTCCTTCGGAGCCACAAGTTCGCAACGACAGTTCGTGGCCCCCTCCCCGGAGGGCGTTCGTTCTTCTGTTTTCACAGCAGGCCGTCACAACTCACGACAACCGGCATGAACTCCAAGCTCACGCGGGGTCATTGTCGCGTCCCATTATGAAGAACGCAAGACAATTTCGCGAAGACGGCTCACAATCCGAAAGTCGCAGGCGAGGATGCCAAGTCCCGCGATCCCCCGGACGCGCCGCCAATTTCGAGAGGCCCTCGATGACATGTCACGACGAAAGCCACTCGATGGCTTTCTCGATGTCGGTGAACACCTTGTTGTGGTACCCCCGGTTCACGGAGACCGTCTCATAAAACTCGTACCAATTGCTGTACTCGGGCCGATCCACGATCGCGGCGCGCACGCCCTGCTGGGACGGATAGGTGGACACCATGTGGAAGGTCTCCAGCACTCCCAACCGGCCGTCGATTCCTCGGATGTCGATGAGGAAGTTGGAACAGTCGTGCGACGCTATCTCGCGAAAGACTCCGGCGATGATCTCTCCCGCAACCCGACCGTCCGCCTGGCCAAAAACGCGGATGACCAGATAGCCGGGCTGCACGTCCGTTTCGATTCGCCACGCCATCGTTGCCTCCAATGCGTATGTCTCACCCCTTGGGCAAGATCGAATAACGGGACTTTGCCTATGGCGGGCGTAGTATATCCGAATCACCTATTCAGTCCAAGGATATTCCCTGGAAATCATGCTGATAATATTGCACGAACCAGAGATTCACCAGGAGGGTCTTACGAAGGCAGGTCGCGACATCGCCAGATGATGCCGCCGAGAATCACCAGGGCCATCAGAATGCCCCCGAGCCAGGCCATGTTCTCGACAGGCCAGGCGTACCAGAGGTTCGAGTAATAGACGAGGTAAAACAGCGTCGCCTTGTGCAGGAAGTGCACGCGAGGCCACCATTCGGCCACGATGGCGATGAAGTAGTTGAGCGTCAGGAAGGCCGCAGCGACGCCGCCGGCCAGGTACAGCCGTCCGAACGACGCCGCGCAAACCAGCGAGAAGGCCCCGAACGCGCCGGCCAGCAGCGCGGCGCAGGCCGAGAGGCGAAGGAAGATGTCCAGGGTGACCGGTTCATCGAACGTGTAGATATTGACCGACGCGAGGGTGCCCAGGAACATCATGGCGATCAGGCCGAACAGCCCCACGAGCGTGAGAATGGCCGCGCAGATGTACACCTGCGTTCTGGTTATCGGACGGCTGAGGATCAGTTCCATGGTCCCCCGCTGAATCTCGCCGCTGAGCAGCCCGGCGGGCACTCCCACGGAGTACACCAGATACAGGAACATGACCAGCGGATGCTGATAGCCGACCGTCAGCAGAGCGGTCATGCTCCCCGACTCGACCAGATCGCCGCCGATGGCGGTTCGAACGATCGAAGGAAGATGCCGAAGGATCGAAAGGAACGTCTTGACGTTCGCATTGTCGTGAACGATGGCGGCCACCGCGATCTGCATCAGGAAGATGACCGCGGCCATTCCCAGCCACGCGGGCAGAATGCGAAAGAACCAGAACCGCAGCAGCGTAAACGGAAACGGCGGACGGGACGATCGAATCATGAGCCGAGTCCTTTCGAATCCGCGGTCCTGCCTGTGGAGCCGGACGGCAGCTCATAATACTGGAGAAAGGCTTCCTGCAGAGAGGTCTGCGGCGTCGTGATGCGATCGACGGGAAACCGGCAGATCCACTGGAGGACCGGACCGGCGGCTCCCTGGTAAGCCAGGTGAAGAACGCCCGGCTCCTGCTCGACGACGCGCACGCCCGCGATTGCAGCCGAAGCCACGTCGGGCCGCAGCTTCGAGTCCGCGAACCAGATCTTCAGCCGCTGCTCCCCCTGCTGCACGATCTGCGTGATCGGCGCCAGCTCCACCAGCCTGCCTTCGCGAAGGATCGCGGCCCGCTTGCAGATCGCGGACACCTCGCTCAGATCGTGCGAGGACAACAGGATGGCCGCCCCGCCGGCGGCGGTCTCGCGGATCAGATCCAATACGACCTCCCGTATGAGCGGATCGAGCCCGGCCGTCGGCTCATCGAGGATCAGCACGTCGGGCTGATGCTGGAACGCCAGAATCACGGCCACCTTCTGCCGGTTGCCTTTGGACAAGTCGCCGACCGGCCGCCTGAGATCCAGGTCGAGCCGCTCGGCCAGCGCCGTTCGTCTGGCCGCCGCGCCGCGATCGCGCCCCAGCGCGGCCAGCATGCTCAGGGACCGTCTGGCCCTGGGCCGTCCCCAGATGCGGAACTCCCCCGGCAAATAGCCGATTCTCGCGTGCATTGTGCCGCGTCCCGGCTTGACGCGCTGCCCGAGGACGCGAACCTCGCCGCCACTGGGCCGCAACAGACCCATGATGCAGCGGATCGTCGTGGTCTTGCCTGCGCCGTTGGGCCCGAGGTACCCGAAGATTTCGCCGGGCTCGATGGCGAAGGAGATGTCTTCGATCCCCCGCGACCGCCCGTACCATTTTGTCAATGATCTGATTTCAACAGACGCCATATTCTTCCATATTTCAGCAGACGGTGGCCCCAGCACGGTAGTCGCGGATGACGGCCACAGGTTGCAGAGAGTCTACTGTCCCCGCCGAAAATCTTCAACTGTTCGCATCCGCCGGTCGGGAGAAAGATGAGCCGGGAGTGATTAGGGCGCTGCGAATCCATCCCCGCAAACGCGTCGGCTCGCTGTCAAAACCGAGGAACAGAGAGAAGCTATCGCGGTTCTTTTCGTCCGGCGTTCTCCGCCACGACGTCGTGCGCCTGTCCCGGCAGGCCGGGGAAGCCTCGCCAGCCTTCGGCCAGGCCCTGGACGATCCGCACGACCACGATCGCATCGCTGCGAACGTCCCAATCGAGCGGAACGATCGGCGCCGGCC
>JBDKUU010000007.1:0-3332 GCA_039679525.1 Phycisphaerales bacterium
AGATGCCCGACCAGATCCCTGACGAGGTCAAGCAGGCCCGCTTCGACCTGTTGATGACGGCTCAGCAGGAGATAGCCTTCGCCCGGAGCAAAGACCGCATCGGCGGCAAGCAGGTCTGTTTGGTCGATTCCTGCGATCGGCCCTCCGGTCGCGCGGCGAAGCGGGGGGCCAGGTCCACGGGGCGGGGACGCTTCTATGGACAAGCCCCGGACATCGACAGCGCCTGCATCATCCAGGGCTGTACGGCCGAGCCGGGACAGTTCGTCCACGTACGCGTCACCGGCGCGCAGGATTACGATTTGCTCGTGGAGCAACTTTGATATTGAAGCGATCCGGAGGCCTTTGTAAACTCTTCGCCATGTGGAAACACGTGCCGAACATCCTGACGTTCATGCGGCTGGGCCTGACGCTGATCTTCCTGTGGATGATCCTCTATTCGCCGAAAGTCGATGTCGCCGATCGCCCGCTGTTCCTGGATGTCGGTTTCGTCCTGTTCTTCATCGCGGGGCTCTCGGACATCGTCGACGGTCACATCGCCCGCCGGTTCAACGCGGCCACGAAGTTCGGCCGCATGATCGACCCCCTGGTGGACAAGGTTCTGGTCTGCGGGGCGTTCGCCTGCTTCGCCATCGTCGGCGTGCCGAACCTCTTTGACTGGGGCCCCGCGACGCTGGCCGTCATTCATTGGGGAGTCCTCGCGATTCTCGTCGTGAGAGAAGCCTACGTCACGATTCTGCGCCAGGTCGCAGAGTCCCGCGGCGTCAACTTCGCCGCCGTCAAGACCGGCAAGATCAAGATGTTCCTTCAGTCCTTCGCCATCGGGACTGTGCTGATCAAGACCGCCCACGTGCAGACCGCCGAATGGGGCCACTGGTTTACCATCGTCGTCTACCTGGCCATGATCGCCATGACGATCATCTCGGGGATTGACGCCACCCGGCGGCCGACCAAGGTCTCGCAGGTCGCGGCGGCATAGCGGGCGGGAGTTTCGCAAGAGGGCAGGAGTATACGCAAGGTTGGGAGAGGGTGACGCCCCGATCCCCAGCGATCTTTTTGAGGAGCAGCCATGAAGATCTCGTTTTTCCCCCAGGTTGTGTTGTCGTTGGCCGGACTGGCTCTGTGTGTGACGTCGACGCCCGAGGTATCCCGGGCCGCGGACGCTCCCGGCAAGGAATTCCTTCCGCAGCTTGAGCAGGGGAAGACCTGGAAGCTGGCCTGGAGCGACGAGTTCGACGGCAAAGAGGTGGACCCGTCCAAGTGGGAGCTGTGCGGCGATTGGAAGCGGCGGGACGGCTTCTGGGTCAAAGAGGACTCGTATCTCGACGGCCAGGGCAACCTGATCCTCCGCACGAAGAAGGACGGTGACCGGTACACCTGCGGGGCGGTTCGGACCAAGGGCAAGTTCGAGCATCGCTATGGCTACTGGGTCTGCCGATGCAAGTTCCCCAAAGAGCAGGGACATTGGCCGGCTTTCTGGCTCTATATCGACGGCGTGGGCCAGGTCGGCGACGCCGGCCGCGACGGCACCGAGATCGACATCATGGAGAAGCCCTGGCGCGACGACCGCACGACCCAGAACCTGCACTGGGACGGGTACGGCAAAGAACACAAATCCGACGGCACGAAGTTCGACTTCCCGGGTCTGAGCGAAGGCTTCCACACCTTCGGCCTGCACTGGACGCCCCAGGAGTACGTGTTCTACGTCGATGGCAAAGAGACCTGGCGGACCCGCGCGGGCGGCGTGTCCCAGGTCCCGGAATACCTCAAGTTGACGGAGGAGATCGGCGAGTGGGGCGGGGACATCAAGAAGGCCAACCTGCCCGATCAGTTCTTCGTGGATTATGTTCGCGTGTACGACACGGTCGATGCCGCCGCGGCTTCGGCGAGCGATCCGGCGAAGTCGCTGATCGAGAGAGCCGCCGACGTCCGCCCGTCGGCGAACCAGCTTGCCTGGCAGAAACTCGAGTTCACCGCGTTCATCCACTATACGGTGAACGCCTTCACGGACAAGGAGTGGGGCGAGGGGACCGAGGACGAGAAGATCTTCAACCCGACGCAGCTCGACGTGCATCAGTGGGTCAAGACGTGCAAAGACGCCGGCATGAAGATGATCATCCTGACGGCCAAGCATCACGACGGCTTTTGCCTGTGGCCCAGTCAGTACACCGAGCATTCGATCAAGAACAGCCCCTACAAGAACGGCAAGGGCGACATCGTCGGCGAGCTGGCCCAGGCCTGTCGCGAGGCGGGCCTGAAGCTCGGCTTGTATCTCTCGCCCTGGGATCGTCACGAGCCCACGTACGGCGACACCGAAGGCTACAACAAATTCTACAAGAACCAGCTTCGCGAGCTCCTGACCAACTACGGCGAAATCACCGAGGTCTGGTGTGACGGCGCCAAGGGCGAGAACGCCAAGAACATGGAGTACGATTGGGCGGGTTTCTACGCGATCGTGCACGAGCTGCAGCCCAAGGCCGTGATCTTCAACGGCCCGGACATCCGCTGGGTGGGCAACGAGAGCGGCTATGCCCGCGAGAGCGAGTGGAGCGTGGTCAACAGCAACGGCTCGCTCTTCGGCATCGTCAACTGCACGGCCAAGGACCTCGGAAGCGTCAAGGCCCTCGGCGACGGAGAGCGGCTGGTCTGGTATCCCGCGGAGACCGACGTCTCGATTCGGCCGGGCTGGTTCTATCACGCCAGCGAAGACGGCAAGGTCAAATCCGTCGAAAAGCTGCTCGATATCTACTTCAGTTCCGTCGGCTACAACAGCGTGCTGTTGCTGAACCTGCCGCCGGACAGAAGGGGCCTGATTCACGAGAACGACGTGCAGCGGCTCCAGGAGTTTCGCAAGGTGCGTGACGCCATCTTCGACGAGAACCTCGCCGCGGGCGCCAAGGCCACCGCATCGAATGTGAAAGGCAACGACGCCGCTTTCGCGGCCGCCAAGATCACCGATGGCGACGCCGAGACCTACTGGACGACGAACGACGGAACCACGTCCGCGACGGTTGAGTTCGACCTGGGCAAGGAGTGCACGTTCAACGTCGCCGAGTTGGCGGAACACATCGAGATCGGTCAGCGGATCGCCGAGTTCGTGCTGGAAATCCCGGGCGACGCCGGCTGGCGGGAGTTCGCTCATGGCACGACGGTGGGCTACAAGCGGCTGCTGCGATTTGACCCCGTGACGGCGTCGAAGGTGCGGGTGCGGATCGTCGATTCCCGCGTCTGCCCGACGCTCTCGAACTTCGGCCTGTACTTCGCCCCGGCCATAAAGGATGTGCTCGGACAGTAAGGCAAAGCAAAGGAGAAGCTCGAATATCGAAATCCGAAAT
>JBDKUU010000008.1:0-6031 GCA_039679525.1 Phycisphaerales bacterium
CTTTCGGAGTGCAGAGATGGAACTCTACAAGCACCAACGCGAGGGACTGGCCCTGGGGCAGGCGGGCAACCGAGCGTTCTTTTACGAGTGTGGGACCGGCAAGACGCTGTTGGCCCTGGAGCTGATCCGATACTGGAAGGCCCAGGGCGACGGCCCGGCCCTTGTGGTCTGTCCCCTCTCGATCATCGAGTCCGCCTGGATGGCCGATTGCAGGAAGTTCAGGTCGGAGTTGAGCATTACGTCCCTCTGGGCCAAGACGACAGCCGAACGCCGGGAGCGGCTCCGGCAGATCGCCGACATCTACATCATCAACTTCGAAGGCCTCCGGCTACTGTATCCGGAGATCGCCGGCAAGCAGTGCGGCACGATCATCGTCGATGAATCATCGAAGATGAAGAACCCCAAGAGCCAGGTGGCGAAGGCTCTGCTGAGCCTGGCCGGCGTGCCGTTCCACGGATCGCCGTTCAAGACCAGTCATGTCATTCCGCACCGCTACGTGCTCAGCGGCACGCCGAGCCCGAACGGCGAAGAGGGATACTGGTCACAAGTCAAATTCGTCACGGGCCCCGGGCATCGAGTCTTTCACGACAACTATTTCGCCTTCCGTTCCACTTACTTCTACGGCGTACCTATCGGCACTACCGGGCAGACGATATGGAAGTTCAGGGCGGCCATGCGGGATCAGTTCCAGGCGGCGATGCGGCCGGTGACCCATGTGGTCCGCAAGGTCGATTGCCTGGACCTGCCCGAGCAGACGCATGTGATCCGTACCGTGTACCTGTCGCCGGCGGAACGAACGGCGTACGACACGTTCAAGCGGAGCCTCGTCCTGCGGTTCGGAGACGAGATGCTCCTCGGACAAACCGCCTTGACCGAATGCATGAAGCTCCGCCAGCTCGCCAGTGGATTCGGCTACAGCCAATCTGGCGCCACGATCCAGACGGGCCATTCGAAGCTCGATGAACTGGAGGATCTGCTTGAGGAGATCGGGCCGAGACAGGTCATCCTCTGGGCGAACTTCAAAGCCGAGATCGAGCAACTCCTGAAGGCGCTGCCTGATGCCGTAGCCCTGTGGTCCGGATCGAGGGATCGAGAGGGAACCATCGCGGCGTTCAGGAACGGCCGAGCCCAATACCTGATCGCCAATCCTCAGAGTGCCGGTCACGGCCTGACGTTCACGAACTGCTGCTATGCTGTCTATTTCAGTCTGTCGTACTCGTATGAACTGATGAAGCAGAGCCAGGACCGCATCCACCGGATCGGGCAGCGGCACCCGTGCACATACTTCTACCTGTTGGCGGAGAACACCATCGACTCGGTCATCTACCAGGCCGTGAGCCGTAAGGCCGACCTGAGCAATGCTACCTTGCAGTATCTCAAAGGAGGTTCCCGTGCAAGCCGACAGGCAGTCGCGGTCTGAGTCCGCGATCCAGAGCGACATCCTGAGCTACCTCCGCCATCTGCCCCAGTGCTGGGCGGTCAAATACCCGGCGACCTTCATGCGGGGCGTGCCGGACATCATCGGTGTATTCCACGGGACGTTCTTTGCCCTGGAGGTCAAGCGATCCGGCGAGAGGCCCACGCCGATCCAGGATGCGGTGATGGAGCAGATCCGCACCGCCGGCGGGATCGCCGAGGTGGTGACCAATTGCGAGGAGGCGCAGAGCGTGATGGAACGGATCGGCGTGGCCTACTATGCGAGGAGGCTCGGCTGTGCACCTTGACGAGTTCCTCCAATTGCCGGCCATCCGGGACTCCGTAAAGCAAACGAGTCCGACGGAATGGCAAGCCTTGTGTCCCTCCCACGCCGACAGTGCGACACGGTCGCTCTGCATCGGCAAAGGTGCCGACGGCCGAATCCTGTTGATGTGCCAGAGCGGTTGCGGAACGGAGCGGGTCGTGCAGGCCCTGGGACTGACGATGAAGGACCTCTTCCCCGAGGTGCAGCGGACCCGATCTGAAAAGCCTGGCGAAGTTGTCGCAACGTACGATTACCGCGATGAGGCCGGCGTTCTACTCTTTCAGGTTGTGCGGTTCAAGCCCAAGTCTTTCCGGCAGCGGCGCCCAGGCACCAATGGGCAGCCTTGGATATGGGATCTCAACGGCACCCGCCGCGTACTCTATCGCCTACCTGAACTGCTCAAGTCTGACCCCGCCGAGTGGGTGTTCATACCCGAAGGCGAGAAAGACGTCGATCACGTCGTATCCCTGGGCCTGACGGCAACGTGCAATTCGGGCGGCGCGGGCAAGTGGATGCCCGCTTACAGCGAGGCCCTCAGGGGTCGCAGGGTCTGCATCCTGCCAGACAATGATACCGCTGGTCAGACGCACGCGCAGAAGGTCGCGGCGGCACTGGCCGAAATCGCCATCGAAATTCGGATTCTCAACCTGCCCGACCTACCAGCTAAGGGCGATGTGTCCGACTGGATCGAGGCGGGCGGCACGCGTGAGGGACTGATCGGAATGGTCGAGAAGGCCGAGCCGTTCAGGGCGCAGGCCACGACGGAGGCAACCTCCACGTTCAACCTGACCGACAGCGGCAACGCGGAGCGATTCACCCGCCGGTATAAGGATCGCATTCGCTATGACTGGAATCAAGGGCTGTGGCTCTTCTATGACGGCGGACGGTGGAATGCGGAGACCGGCAACGAGATGGCAAACCGCTTCGCCTTCGAGACGGCCCGAGCGATCTCCCAGGAGACTGACGGCCGCACCTATGAGGGGCAGCAGAAGGTGCTCCAGTGGGCCCAGCGCAGTGAAGCCGCCGCCCGCCTGGCGGCGATGCTGACCATCGCCCGGAGCCTGGCACCGCTGGGATCGTACACCACGCAGTACGACGGGGGCAACTTCCTCCTGAACTGTGCCAACGGCACCATTGATCTGAGGACCGGCAAGCTCCGAGCCCACCGGCCCGAGGACATGATCACGAAACTGGCGCCCGTGGCGTACGACCCAGAGGCCAAGCTCGATCTGTGGCCGGAATTCCTCCAGACCGTGACCCAGGGCGACGAACGCATGCAGGACTTCCTGCAGATGGCCGTTGGCTACTCGGTCACGGGAGATACCCGCGAGGACAAGCTTTTTCTGGTCCACGGCCCGGCCGCCAGCGGCAAGAGCACCTTCCTGGAGGCGATCAAGGCGACACTGGGCGACTACGCCGTGACAGCGGACTTCGAGAGCTTTCTTCAGCGGAACCAGACGCCCGGTGTACGTTGCGACATTGCCCGGCTGTACGGAGCCCGATTCGTCGTCTCCATCGAGGTCGAGGAAGGCCGCAAGTTGGCCGAGGCCCTCGTCAAGAGCATCACCGGCGGCGATACGATCACCGCCCGGCATCTCTATCGCGACTTCTTCGAGTTCACGCCGCAATGCAAGCTCTGGCTCGCAGCCAACGATGCGCCGCGGGTGAGCGACACCGACACCGGTCTATGGCGACGCATTCTCCGTGTCCCCTTCGAGCACACGATTCCCAAGGCCGAGCGAGACCCGGTGGTCAAGACAGTTCTTCGAGATCCCCAGTTCGCTGGCCCGGCGGTCCTGGCATGGATTGTCCAGGGCTGCCTGCGATGGCAGCGTGAGGGTCTGATCGTGCCTGAGTTCATCGAGGAGGCGACGGAGGAGTACCGGCAGGAGCAAGACCCGCTACGGGACTTCTTTGCCGAGGAGGTTACCTTCGCCCCGTGGTACTACGTACCGGTGGCCGAACTGCGGGCCCGGTATGAGCAGTGGGCCAAGGAGAACGGTTTGAGATACACCCTCAGCCCGAGGGAGTTCAACCGCCGGTTGGAGGCCAGAGGGGGAGTGAGGAAAGCAACCAAGGTATACAACGAACTGGGCACCGAGACCGCTGTGAAATGCTGGCACGGTCTGACTCTGTCATTGAGTCCAAGGTCCAGGTCACATGAGGAAGTACAGGATGAACTCCCGATCTGAAGACCATAGTGGTAACCGATTCTGGTCTGTGGACATGCCCGTTAACCACGGTGGAGTTCCCGTTGGCAAATGCTCGGTAACCATTTCTCACCCGCGTTTTTACCACAGAAACCGCGATTACCGCCGTTTCTCTAAAGCTCTTCTTATTATCTCTAATATCCCTACCTTTATAGAAAGGAGGTTACGATCAGTTACTGGTTTCCGCCCAAGACTTACAGAGGCGGCGACGGTCATCATCAACGAGTGTACGAACTCCCATGGTGAAGCAGGAAACGGTCCAGCCGTAGTGTCCTTTCCGGAGGGTCGTGCGACTTCCTTGCACGTGTCCGTACAAGGACAAGCAGGGCTGAGGTCTGCCCGGCCTTCCTCTTCATCCTGCATCCCAGGTCTGGCTCGGCTCGCGGGTCCTTCCTGGAAGAAGGCTCTTAGCGGTTCGGGGCCGGGCCGGTTCCGCGGGCTGGTGGATTTTTTTTTGAGGTGTTCCTTCCATCCTGATTGTCGCCGGGGCTCAGACCGGCGCCCCCGATGACGCCGAGGCAGGAAGTCGCAATTTTCAATGGCGAAAACAGCGTTTGTAAAGTCCATTTGAGGAGGAGAGCTGAGCACCGGCTCTGCACGAAATGAACGACGCACAACGGAACACTCCAGCGACAGAAATCTACCAGTCGGCCCTCCAGAATGCGACTCTGGCGGAGGCCCAGCAACAGCTCGGAGTCGAGGATCTGCCTGGACTCTTGGCGGAGAATCCTGCCCTCTCGGCCGCCTGGGAACGGGGCCGATTCCTCAGACGGCTCGGGGAGTTGGCCTCCACCCCGATCTGCGAGACCGCGGCAGCCCAGGCCCTTGGCCTGACCGAACAGGAGTTCCGCACGGTTTTGGCCTCCGATCCCGAGAGTGCCGACATCTGGAAACAGGGCAAGCACGTTCTGCTGCTGCGAGTCCAAGGAGCGGTGCTCCGGGGCGCTGAGGAGGGCAAGACACACTGCTTGCGGACTCTGGAGTGCCTACTTCGAATCCAGACAGGGGTGAACAAGGAGGGGGTCGATTTCAACCATTTGACATCCACCGAACTGGAGGCCGCCACGGGGATTCACCGCCAGCAGATCTTGAGATGGTATAAGTCGCAGGGCCTCCCTCGCAATACCGACGGCACGTACGCTCTGCCTGCGGTTATCACCTGGTTGCGGCAGCTCGCGACGAAGAAGACGAGGATGAGAAAGTCCACCGAGCCTGGTCATACAGCAGCCCGGATCATCGAGAGAATCAGCGGGATCATTCAGGAAGAACTATCGATTGACGAGGTCTACCGTGAGGACGGAGCAAGGACGGGACAAGGACAGGAACGAGTCGATGAGGAAGAACGCGATGCCAGTAACTGCGACACCCACGAGTCAAGGGCAAACTGCGGCGCTGCACCAGAGGATCGCTGAACACCAGGAGGTTCTTGCGGCCTTGAACAGGCGCGTCGATCAGCTCCTCGCCAGCGTAGAGACCTTGACGCTGAAGGCCCACGAGTCCCTGGCTGAGTACCAGCAGAAGAAACGTGAGGCCGCCCAGGCCCTGGGGGCCGCCGGCAGGCAGTTCTTGCTCGCACAACGGGCTTTCCGGAAGGCCGATGATCTTGTCGTAGACCTCACCGCGATCAAGGATGCTCATATCGCTCTAAGTCACGCGGCCAATGACCTCCTGGCCCAGGGGAATTCCAGCGAAGCCCGGCAAGTCCTGCACGATCTCATGAAGACCCGCCGGACCCTCCGGTTGATGTGTCGGCGGATCGAGCGGTGCCGAAGGGACGGGCTTTCCGCGCCAAACGATCGTACGCAGGCACAGGAATTACGACCTTAAACGGAACTCCGGCGGCACATACAGCCTGCAGGTGTTCACCGCCCAGCTCGGGAATTCGATGTCGAAAAGGGCCCTTATAAGCCATGGATGGCTTCCTCGACGATCTCCCGGATCTCGGCTTGCCGGACCCGCCCGACGGACGGCCGCGGAGGCGGTCTGACCCCGACTGTGTCCTTTGGGTCCGTGTCCGCTGCTCCCAGTGCGGCTCCCAGGACTGTCCCACCTACGACAGCTCCCACATCCCCATCCGCTA
>JBDKUU010000009.1:0-1628 GCA_039679525.1 Phycisphaerales bacterium
CGGCCCAGGATGGCGACACGGTGGTTCTGCATCCCGGCGTCTACCGCGAGGCCATCTCCTTCCTGGGCAAGGCCATCACGGTTCAGAGCGTCGGCGATGCGGCTATCCTCGAGGTGCCGGAGGGGACCGCCGTCTCCTTTGGGACGGGAGAAGGGAGCCGGAGCATCCTTCGGAACCTTGTCATTCGAGGCAGTCGGATCGGGATTCTGCTGGTCGACAGTTCCCCCATCATCGCCAACGTCACCGTCGCGGGCAATGTCGTGGGCGTGGAGGCCCGGGGAAACGCCGACCCCTATATCGGCGACAGCATCTTCTGGGGCAATGCCGAAGACGACCTCCGCGGCTGCACGGCCAATTACAGTTGCGTCGAGCGATTGTGCCCGGGCCCTGGCAACTTCAGCGAAAACCCGTTGTTCGTCGATCCGGCGAAAGGCGACTATCACGTGCAGAGCAGGGCCGGCCGCTATTGTGCCGGGCAAGGCGATTGGACGCTCGACAAGGCGACCAGCCCGTGCATCGACGCCGGCGACCCGGCTGCGGATTTCTCCAGCGAGCCCGAGCCCAACGGCGGTCGGCTGAACGTCGGCGCCCACGGCGGCACGGCCTATGCCGAGAAGAGCGAATCCCACATCTGAGACCTGGTGAACGGCGAGGGCATCGCCATGGGACGTCGCGCAAGATGGTTCCTGTTTGCTGTCGGGACGCTGGCTGTGACGCCTTTGTTGGCCGTCCTGGGTTGGACTGTGTTCAATGGTCGGGACATTGCCGCCGCAGACACGTCCGATCTTCTCCCCGAGACGGCGGCTGTGTCGCACGAGGACAACGCGTACTGGCGTCTCAGCAGGGCGGTCTCTCAGCTCAGAGACTCGCGCATCTCGCTTTCTCTCGATGAATGGGACGACGCCCTCATCGGGGATCTGCTCTCCCGCAATGGCGATGTCCTTACCTTGCTGGAGGATGCGATCGCCTGCCCGGCCTATCATGCCGACGAGGAAAACGCGTCAGATGCGTGGCTCGGCTTGTCCCTCTTCATCGCACAGAAGGCGGCCTTCGAGCGGCGGATCGGCGCAAACGATCTCGCGTGCGAGAGTTCCTGCGTTCTGCTGCGCCTGGGCACGTGGATCACGGCCGGCCCTCGCTCTCTGGATGAATGGGTTCAGGGAGCGATGGCGTTGAGGCTGGGTCTGGCGGGAATCGAGCGGTCGCTGCGCGATGCCCGACCGACCGAGCCGGAACTCGTTGTCTTGCTCGATCGTCTGAATCGGGTCGTCGCAACGGATCGGGGTCTTGTCCAGGCCTGCAAAATGGAGTTTCAGAGCATCAAGGAGATGATCGACACGTATCCCTCACGGAGATCGGGTCGGGCGTTGCCGGCTTTCTACAGGTTCCAGCCCAATCGGACAAAAGATGCCTTCGCGAGGTTCTACCGTCGAGTGATTCAGAACGTTCCCCGGCTGCCGGCGGATGTGCGATTGCCGCACATTGAGCCTCCGCAGTTGGACGGAGTTCACCGATACCTGCTCATGCTCCGACCCAACGGACAGGGCCACATCATGATCAAGGCGACTTTGTCGCGGCAGGCGTCTTCAGGCACGTGTTTCGAGCACAAACGGCGGATTCAAAGCGAC
>JBDKUU010000010.1:0-5216 GCA_039679525.1 Phycisphaerales bacterium
CATGACATGAAGACCGCATTGCTTGGGCTCGCGCAGTCCGGCAAGAGCACGATTTTCTCCGCCATCAGCGGCAAGGCGATCCCGCCGATGGGGCTCAACAACATCGAAGAAGCCATTGTGCCCGTCCCGGACGAGCGACTGGTGTGGCTGGATGGCATCTACAAACCCCAGAAGGTGGTCCGGGCGACGATGGATGTCCTGGATCTGCCGGGCTTTAGCTTCGTCGACGAGCACGGCCGCACCGCGGCACGCCGGCTCATCAACCAGATCCGGACCGTGGACATGCTTGTCATGGTGATCCGGGGGTTCGAGGATCCGTCGGTCCCGCCGTACCGCAACAAGGTCGATCCGAAACGCGATTTGGTGGAATTGCAGACCGAATTGCTGCTGTCGGACCTGGAGCTGGTCACGACGAGAATTGAGAAGCTCGAGGCCCAGGTGAAGAGGCCCACGAAGACCCAGGCTCAGGACAAGGCGGAGCTGGCCCTCCAGAAGCGGCTCCAGGCTGCCATCGAGGCGGAAAAGCCCATCAGCACGGCCGTCGAGAACGACGACGAGCTGGCGATCATCAAGTCCCTGGGCTTCCTGACCCTTAAGCCCATGGCCCTCGTCATCAACGTGGGTGAGAACCAGCTCGACAAGAAGTTCGACTTGGGCGAAGTCATGGGCGGCGCGGTGCCCATTGTGACGATGTCCGCAAAGCTGGAACTCGAACTGGCCCAGTTGGACGAGGAGAGCCGGACGGTGTTCAAGGCCGACTTGGGAATCACGGAATCCGCGGCGGAGAAGTTCGTCAAGATTTGCTACTCAGCCCTGGGGTTGATCAGTTTCCTGACCGTAGGTCCTGACGAATGCCGGGCCTGGCCCATTCGCAAGGGCACCAGCGCCCTGGACGCGGCCGGCAAGATCCATTCCGACATCAAGCGGGGTTTTATCCGGGCCGAGACGATGGCCTACGACGACCTGAAAGCCCTCGGCGACGAGAAGGCGGTGAAAGCGGCGGGCAAAATGAGGCTCGAAGGCAAAGAGTACGTCGTCAAGGACGGCGACATCATCAACTTCCGGTTCAACGTGTGACCGGGTCTGCCACCCATGGGGTGGCTGTAGGGTGGGTTCTTAGCCCACGCGTCATCATTTACCACAGGAGATCGGTGAATTCATGAGAGCGGCTGTACTGACGGGAATTCGTCGGATGGAAGTGCGGGACGTCCCCGACCCGAAGATCGAAAAGGACACCGACGTCCTGCTCAAGATCGCGAAGGTGGGCGTCTGCGGATCGGACGTGCACTACTTCGAAACCGGGCGGATCGGCTCGCAGGTGGTTCAATTCCCGTACATCGTCGGGCACGAGTGCGCCGCAACGGTTGTCGCCGTGGGCAGGGGCGTTCAGCACGTCAAAGTGGGCGACCAGGTCGTGGTCGAGCCCGCCCAGTCTTGTCACGAGTGCGATCAGTGCCGCCAGGGCCGCGAGAATACGTGCTTCAAGCTGCGGTTCCTCGGCACTCCCGGCCAGGGCAACGGCTGCCTGAGCGAGTTCATCGTGATGCCCGAGGAGTGCTGCTTCCCGATCAACGGCAAGATCACGATCGAGCAGGGCGTTCTCTGCGAGCCGCTCGCCATCGGCGTCTATACAGTGAAGCAGGCGAAACTCTCCAAGTCGGCGGAAATCGCGATCTTCGGGGCCGGGCCCATCGGCCTCAGTTGTCTGGTCAGCGCCCGGGCCGAGGGCGTGCGGGCCTGCTACATGACCGAGAAGATCGACAGCCGCGTGGAAACGGCCCGCAAGGGCGGGGCGACCTGGGTCGGCAGCCCTCTGAAAGAGAACGTCGTCGAGGCGATTCTCAAGCAGCAGCCGTTGGGGATGGACGTGGCCTTCGAATGCGCGGGCCAGCAGGAGACGATCGATCAGGCCGTGGACGTCCTCAAGGCCGGCGGCAAGCTCATGCTGGTCGGGATTCCCCGCGAGGACCGAGTCTCCTTCGCCATCGACAAGATCCGCCGCAAGGAGATCACGATCGTCAACATCCGGCGGCAGAACGGCTGCACGGGCAAGGCCATCGATCTGGTGGCGTCCCGGAAGATCAAGCCGGACTTCATGGTGACCCATCGTTTCAAGCTGGACCAGGTTCAGAAGGCGTTCGAGCTGGTGGCTGGGTACAAGGACGGCGTCGTCAAGGCGATGATCGAGATGTGAGTTCTGTTTCGGCCGCCCGATCTCCAGAGAGAGGGCGGCAACCCGTGCGGGCGGGGCGTTGAGGCGGTCGAGAGCGAGTTGGGCCCCTCGCACGGAGGGTTGGTTGGAATGGGCGGGGATGGAGAATTGAGGTGATGAACACGCCATGAACGGCAGGCAGAAGAAGGCCAGCATCGTCAGCATCGGCAACGAACTGCTCAGCGGCAAGACGGTCGACACGAACGCCGCCTATATCGCGGCCCAACTGCGGACGGTGGGCGTCCCGGTGCTTGGGGTCTACGGCGTCGGGGACGAGGAGCCCGCAATCCGGCAGAGGCTGGCCCTGGCGGCCCAGGAAGCGGATTTCATCATCATCAGCGGCGGACTGGGACCCACCGACGACGACCTGACGCGACAGGCCATCGCGGGTTTCCTGGGGACCGACCTGGTCCTCCGGGAGGATCTGCTCGCGACATTGAGGCAGTTCTTCGAGCGGCGGGCCATCGAGATGGTCCAGCGGAACGTGGTCCAGGCCTATATCCCTCGCGGGGCGTCGCCCATCCTGAACGAGAGGGGGACGGCCCCCGGCATTCGGGCCGAGTTCGACGGCAAAGTGCTGTATTCCATGCCGGGCGTGCCCAGCGAGATGCGGCACATGCTCGATACGTTCGTCCTGCCGGAACTGCGGCGACTGGCCACCGACCAGGCAATCGTGGTCAAGAGACTCCGCTGCTTCGGGGCGGGGGAGTCGAAGATCGCCGAGATGATCGGCGACGCCATGGAGCGGGGACGAAATCCCCTGGTCAACTGCACGGTGCACGACGGCGTGATCACCCTGGAAGTCGTTGCCATGGCCTCACAGGCGGACGAAGCAGAGGCGATGGCGACTCGGGAGGAGCAGTCGTTGCGGGCTGTGCTGGGCGACCTGGTGTTCGGCACGGACCTCCAGACCCTCGGGGAGGTGGTCGGGGGATGCCTGGTGGAGACGGGCCGGACCCTCGCCGTGGCGGAGTCCTGTACGGGCGGCCTGCTCGCCTCGCTGATCACCGATGTCCCGGGCTCGAGTCGGTATTTTACCCATGGATGGGTCACTTATAGCAACGCCGCAAAGCAGAGTGAATTAATGGTGCCCCCCGAAATGATCGACCAATATGGTGCGGTCAGTGAGCAGGTGGCGCAGGCCATGGCTCAGGGCGCCCGGCGACGTTCCGGAGCCGATTACGCAATCGGCATCACGGGCATCGCGGGCCCCGGCGGCGGCAGTGAACTGAAGCCCGTTGGGCTGGTATATATCGCTGTGGACAGCCGCGAAGGTGCGGAGACCTCGCGCTACGTCTTCTCATGGGACCGCAGTGCAGTGCGTTTGAGGACCGCTCAGACGGCCCTGAACCTGCTGCGACTAAAGCTGACGAATTGACAGACTGGGCCCCGAGTGCTATAATAACACCACTGGTGGCAGCAGCACATGAGGTTTGTATGACCAAACAACGCATGCACTTAGGGGAAATCCTCTTTAAGGCAGGTCTGGTAGAGAAGCAAGCTCTGATCAACGCGATCAAGACCGCCAAGACCAGCAACAAGAGGCTGGGACAGGTTCTGATCGATTTGGGACTCATCAACGAAGACACGCTGGCCAAAGCGATCGCCAAGCAGTTCGGCCTCAAGTACGTCGACGTCGAGACGGCCCAGATCCCCCCGGATGCCGCCAAAATCATCCCTGAGGACCTCATCAAGCGGCACAATATCCTGCCTCTGAGCGTGGCCAACGGGCGTTTGAAGGTCATCATCGGCGACCCGATGGACCTCGACATGATGGACTCGGTGCGGCTCCGTCTCAACAAAGAGCTGGAATGTTATGTGGCCAACCCGAAAAAAATCCGGGCCTACATCGACGAGTCGCTGACCGCCAAGGCGAGTGTTGCCGCGGATGATGGGGGTGGGGCCGCGGCGGTCGAGGACGATCGGCTCAAGCACAGCATCGACGCCACGGCGGCCGAACTGGCGGAAGCGGGCCATGAACTCCAGGCCGAGGCCCTGCGAATTGCGGCCGGCGACAGCGGCGACGAAGGTCCGATCATCAAGCTGGTGAACCTGATTATCGATACGGCCTACCACATGAGGGCCAGCGATATTCACGTCGAGCCCATGGCGGACCGCGTCCGCATCCGCTACCGCGTCGACGGAGTCTGTCTCGAAAAAGACAATATCCCCAAGAACATGCAGAACCCCCTGGTCACCCGCTTCAAGATTCTCTCGGGCATGGACATCGCCGAGAAGCGGCTGCCCCAGGACGGTCGTATCAAGCGAAACATCGCCGGCACGGACATCGACTTCCGCGTCTCTTCGCTGCCGGGGGTCCATGGGCCCAGCGTGGTGCTTCGTATTTTGCGGCCCGACGCCGTCAACATCGGCATCGAGTCGCTGGGTTTTGCGGCCGATAACTACGCACTTTTCCAACAAATCATCAAACGGCCCAACGGAATTTTCCTGGTCACCGGCCCGACCGGCAGCGGCAAGACGACGACCCTGTACGCCGCCCTCCAGGAGTTGAACAAACCGGACAAGAAGATCATCACGGCCGAGGACCCGGTGGAGTACAACTTCGCCGGCATGAACCAGTGCCAGGTCAAGCATGAGATCGGGCTGGGGTTCGACAAGATCCTTCGAGCCATGCTGCGTCAGGCGCCGAACATCATTCTGGTCGGCGAAATCCGCGATGGCGAGGTGGCGAATATCGCCATCCAGGCCGCTCTGACTGGACACCTGGTGTTCAGTACGCTGCACACGAACGACGCCTGCGGCGCCATCACGCGTCTGATCGATATGGGGGTGAAGCCCTTCCTTGTGGCCAGCTCCATTCAGGCCATCATGGCCCAGCGACTGGTCCGCATCATCTGCAAAAAGTGCAAGGTCGTTGACGAGAACCCCAATCCCAAGCACCTGCGTTTGCTGGGCATCGATCCGGCGGAGATCAAGAAGCGGCCCGTCTACAAGGGGGCCGGCTGTCCTGCCTGTCAGAATACGGGTTATAAGGGCCGTAAGG
>JBDKUU010000011.1:0-8086 GCA_039679525.1 Phycisphaerales bacterium
GCTTCTCCTTTGATTCGCGTAGGGTGGGGCTTGCCCCGCCGCAAAAATCACTCGCTCGGCCGATGAAGGATCGCTTCCAACGCTGCGACGTGACTGGCGAATGCGTCCCGCCCTTTGCCCGTCACACTGACGAACGTTTTGGGCTTGCGGTCGACGAACGTCTTGTCGAGCCGGATGTAGCCAGCTTCTTCCAACCTGGCCAGATGAGCGCCCAGGTTCCCGTCGGTGACCTTCAGCAGGTTTCTCAGGTACGTGAAATCGACCTGCTCGTCGAGGCCCAAAGCGGCCAACGCTGACATGATCTGAAGTCGCACGGGCTGATGGATGATGGTGTCAAGCTCAGCCAAGGGTCACCTCCACCGACTGCGGACGTAGAGTCCGGCGCCGAGCAACGCCCCGCCGCCCGTGGCCGCCATCCAGAGGTTGAAGTACCCGCGGAAAGCAAAGTATCCGAGCAGGGTCAACCCGGTCACCGCAAGCCCCAGTACGGTCATGAAGGCGCTGCCGGACCACAGCCCGATCACGACATAACCCAGCATGACGATAGTGGCCAGGAAGGTCCCCAACAGGATGCCGCTGATGGGCCTCAACAGCAGAACCCACAATCCGGCGTAGACCAATAACACAAGCCCCAAGACGAGCATCCGTCCTGCGGCGGCGCTGATGCCTCCGCCGGCCAGAGCTCGAACCGGCCACTTTCGACAAATCAAAAGAGTGCCGATGATGCCCAGACCGTCCAGCCCGGCGAAGACCACCCAGCCGCGGTGTGGCGAGAAATGCATGGCTCCGAACCCGGCGATCCAGATCAGACCCCACAGAATCAGCAGGTTGCCGGCATAGGCGGCTGAGACTGCCCGACGAGTTCTCGCCGTGGCCTGATGAATCAGATCCAGCGATTCCGCCGCATCTTGTTGAGAAACAGCCATCGCATTTCCCTTTCAGGGCAAAACCCGAATGCAACCAGACTCGATGGCTCACTCTAGGCTATAGAGTACTCTGTGTCAATGAGAATAGTCCCTAATCTGCATCTGCGTCTCGACTTGCGTTTTCTCGGGCCTCCAATGACAAATTCCCGGGCACCGGACTAAAATGCTTGCAATCGGGTCGATCTGTGGTACACTAAAGTCGCGTCGATTTCGATGTACGGGTAGGTAGCTCAGTTGGTAGAGCAACGGACTGAAAATCCGTGTGTCGCGGGTTCAACTCCCGCCCTGCCCACTATTGTAGACGTGAGGCTGGCAACGGATGTTGACCAGCCTTTTTCGTTGAGGGAGATCCGCTGCCGAACACCAGCCGCACCCCCAACTCGCGGGAAGGTCTCTTGCTCTTTGCCCGCCTAAGGGCTACAATTGCATTCAGTACTGTACGCGGCGGCGTGTTCTTGGACTCGGACTAGGCAGGCGGAGGCACGCATGAGCGACATGCAGCAGGTGCAAGTGGCCCTTCCTTCCCCTAAGAATCTCTTCACTCCGGGCGTATCGGCCGTCTTGGCCCTTTCTGTAGCCGGCTACTTGCTGTTCACTTTGAAACTCACATGGACCGCAAGTTGTCTTGGCCTGAGCGCTGCCGGCGTTCTCCACGGCAGGGTCTGGCAGCTCCTGACATACCCCTTCATCTACGATTCGCCGATGAACCTGGTGTTCAGCGGCCTGATGATTCTGTTCGCCGGCAGCACAGTGGAACGCCAATGGCGGACAGCCTCCTTCCTATGGCTCTGGACCGTCGTATCGATCGGGTGTGGAGCCCTGTGGGTGTTGGTGGGCCTGCTCTCCGGCGGCGGCGCTGTGGGAATGGGGGCCATGGGGTGCAGTTACGGCCTTATCGCCACGATGGGTCTGCTCTATCGGGGTTCCCGACTCTTTCTCTTTTTCGCAACGGTGGAAGCCCAGCATCTGGCCGTCGGTCTGATCGCCATCGGAATCCTCCTGAACCTCATGAATCCCATGATGCTGGTTTGGATCGCGGGGGCGCCCATCGCGTATCTCTATGTGAAGACAACGTGGCGACACGCCGGGCCGAAACCAAATCGGTCGACGTCGCAGAGCAACAGAGGGCGTTTCATTGAACTGGACTGACGAGGGCGGGATGCTCCAGACCATCGAAGAGGCCAGAGAGGCCGCGGCGGCCCATCTTCGCGAATGCCGGCTCTGCCCGCGAGACTGCCGGGTGAATCGATCCCAGGGCCGGACGGGCTACTGCCGACTGGATGCCCGGATTCACTGTTTTCGCGAGATGCTCCATCCGGCGGAAGAGGCTGAGTTGTCTCCTTCCCATCAGGTGTACTTCGCCGGCTGCAATCTCCGTTGCGGATTCTGCACGGTGCCGGAATGGAACGAGCAACCGCTGGCGGTCAGGGAGCTGGACGCGGACTGGCTGATCGGCCGGATCGAACACCGCCGGGACCAGGGGGCCAGGAACGTGAATCTCCTCGGGGGCGAGCCGACGGTCAGCCTGCCCGGCATTCTCGACCTGCTGGCGAGAGTCCGCCCCGCAACTCCGGTTGTCCTGAATTCGAATATGTACTACAATGGCGACATAGACGAGCTTCTCAGCGCGTTCGTCGGCGTCTATCTGGCGGACCTCAAGTGCGGAAACGCCGAATGTGCGGAAGCTCTGCTGGACGCGAGGGATTACGTCGATGTGGCAAGGCAGAACATCGTGATGGCGAGCGAACGCTGCGACCTGATCGTTCGGCATCTGATTCTACCGGGGCATATGGACTGCTGCCTCCGGCCGACGTTGCAGTGGCTGGCAAAGACGATCCCTGACGTGAAATTGAGTCTGCGGACGAATTACGTACCGCCGGCTGCGGCCGCGTCCGCTCCGAAGGAGTATCTGGACTCTCGGGACATTATCGCGGCGACAAATGAAGCTCGGGACCTCGGTCTGCGTCTGATAGAATGAGCACCGAACCGTACAACCGAAAGCAGGGCGAGTTCGAACTGCGGATTCTGAAAGACGGGCGACTGGTCATGATCGCGCCCGACGAGATGCTGCTGGAGATCGCCGCATCTCTCGGTGAGAATGCCGGTTCTCCGGAAACCACATCGGGAGAGCAGAATGCAGAAAAACGAAGTGCAGGGCGTCAACAAGTCACCGGTCCCGGACGAGACGAAACGGCCGATGGATGAATTGGAGATCCTGATCCGGGCCCGCTATCCCCTCATCTATGTCATCAGTTGGGAGGAGCAGCGGGTGCTCAGCCGGGTCTCCCAGATCGCCGCCAGACTGAACAAGAGCGTCTTCGAGTGGTCGGTCAACACGGGTTTGATCCCGGCCGGGACGAACCTCCAGTCGCAGAAGAATCACGACGCAGCCACCCAGGATCCGCTCGTGGCCCTGGGCAACGTGATCGAGCACGTGGAGCCCGCCCTGTACGTTTTCAAGGACTTTCACCCCTTCCTGAAGTGCCAGAACATGGCCGTGATCCGGCGGATGCGGGAAGTGGCCTCGGCCCTCAAGAACACTTACAACACCATCGTGATCGTCAGCCCGATGTTCGAGATGCCCCCCGAATTGGAGAAGGACATCACCATCATCGATTTCGACCTGCCCAAGGAGAACGACTTCGCCATGCTCCTGGACCGGATCGTCGAGGAGGTCAAGAGCAACCCCAAGCTCAACATCAATCTCAACGGCTCGATGCGCGAGCAGATCGTCCACTCTCTGCTGGGCCTGACGCTCTCGGAAGCGGAGAACGTCGTCGCCAAGACGCTCGTCCAGCACCGGGGGCTTGGCAAGCAGAGCCTGGAAGTGATCAACGCCGAGAAGAAGCAGACCATCCGCAAGAGCGGGCTGCTGGAGTATTACGACGCTGAAGAGACGATGGAGTCCGTCGGCGGGCTGGATTCGCTCAAGAGCTGGCTGGTCAAGCGGTCGGTCGTGTTCTCCGATCAGGCGAGGAGCTTCGGATTGCCGGCCCCCAAGGGGGTTCTGCTGCTGGGCGTACAGGGCTGCGGCAAGAGCCTCATGGCCAAGACGATCAGCCGGATCTGGCAGTTGCCCCTGTTGCGATTCGACGTGGGCCGCGTCTTCGGCAGCCTGGTGGGTTCGTCGGAGCAGAACGTCCGCCGGGCGATCCAGGTGGCCGAATCCGTCGCGCCGGTGGTTTTCTGGGTCGACGAGATCGACAAGGCCTTCCGCGGCTCCCGCGGCAGCGGCGCCTCGACGGACGCAGGCACGTCTTCCCGCGTCTTCAGCACGTTTCTCACGTGGCTGTCCGAGAAGAAGAGCCCGGTGTTCGTCATCGCCACGGCCAACGACATCTCGGCGCTGCCTCCCGAGCTGCTGCGAAAGGGACGGTTCGACGAGATCTTTTTCGTGGACCTGCCTTCCTCCCAGGAACGGCGGGACATCTTCCGCGTCCACCTGTCCAAGCGGAAGATGGATCCGGCCAAGTTCGAGCTCGAGACGCTGGCCCGCAGCGCGGATGGGTACAGCGGAGCCGAGATCGAAGAGGCGATCATCAGCGCGATGTTCGACGCCTTTTACGACAAGCAGGCGCTGACGACCGAGCGGGTGCTGAGCAGCCTTCGTCAGACGGTGCCCTTGTCCCGAACGATGAAGGAGGACATCGACGAGTTGCGGAAATGGGCGGCCAGCCGAGCGAGGCCGGCGACGAGTCCCGACGGCGCCCAGGACGGCGAGAGCCGGCGCAGACTGGAAATCTGAAGAACCATCGAGATGGAAAGCGAGGTGAGGTTATGAGCACCGTGTTGATCCTGGCGCCCGTCATCATCAGCAACTGGCCCGCGATCGCGGTGGCCGCCGCCGGAGCCGCTTCGGCGCTGGGCTTCACGATCAGGCAGACCGCCCAGGAGGCGGCCAAGCAGGGCCAGCAGACCCAGACCGAGCAGAACGTGGAGATGGAGCTGGCCGACAGCGAAGTGCTCGCTCAGGGACTGGCCGGCAATCAGAAGATCGTTCTGACGAAGGACGCCGTGCAGATCGTCGTCGAACGCGACGCCCGCGGCCGATGCAAGGTCTGCGCCTCGGGCAAAGGGCAGAGCAAAGCCCAGCTCAAACAGGCCGCCGAAGAGTTCACTCAGAAACTGACCCAGTGTTTCATCTACGACAAGGTGATGAGGCAGCTCAAGGGCAAGAACTTCCAGGTGGTCAACGAGGAGCTCATGCAGGACGACAGCATCCGCATTCACGTGCGCAGATGGGTGGATTGAGCCATGGCACAACATGAAGTGGAGATCACGATCTCTCGGACCGGAGAGGTGAAGGTGCACGTCAAAGGCGCCAAGGGCAAGGCGTGCATGGAGTACGCCAAGTGGCTGACCGAGGTCATCGGCCGAGTCAAGGATCAGCAGCGCACGAACGAATACTACGAGCCCGAGGTGAAGTCGCGAATCGACCTGCACCAGGATCTGAAGGTTGACGACGGTTCCTCATGAGATGCGTCCGATGCGAGTTTGAGAACATCCCGGGACAGACGCGGTGCATCCGCTGCGGCAGCATTCTGGAGGCCGACGGCGCCGCCGTCTCCATCCATCCGCCGCGGATGTCGGCCTGGCGAAAGCCCCTGCGGGCAATAATGCGGTGGCTTCGCGGACATCGAGCGGCCCCCGAGACGCTCCCCGTCGAGGGAATTCGACGTAGTCTCGACAATATCTTGTCCGACGGCGTCGTAGGCCTGCTGCTGAGCGTGATTCCGGGTCTGCCGCACTTCCTGAAGGGACGTTTCAGGGAAGTGAGCCTGTACGTGGCTCTGTGGTTTCTGTGCATGGCCCTGGGGCTGTTCCTGTACGGCAGCGCGGCCGGCTCCCTTCTGATCGGACTGGCGATCGGACTCCATGCCTGGATCGCCCTGCAGTACGGCGTATTCCGAGAGGTCCTCGATTTGGCGGGCCGAGCCGGGATCGTTTTAGCCGTCGTGGCGGTCCTCACGGTTCTGTACTGGGCCGTGCCTCGCGTGGCCGCGCGGGGCCTCGCCACAGGCCATACATCGATCACGATTCCCGCGATGAACGTCGAGCACGGCGACTTTCTCCTGGTCCTGCGTATCGAAGATGACGCGGCTTCCGGGCTTCCCAGGGGCGCCCTGGTGTTGTTCAATCCGCCCGCCTTTCGAAATGCCGGCCGCGACCTCGTGGCCAATCCGAACGATGCGATGATCGGACAGGTCGTCGGACTGCCGGGCGAGACGATCCAGATCGCCGACACAACGTATGTTGCAGACGGGCAAGTGTTGGACCCGGCCCGATATCCGGTGCCGGCATGGCTGCAGCGACGTCCGCCGAAATCCGGGATCACGATCCCGCGCGGCACGTACTTCGTCAGTACGGAGTACGGGGTCCACGTACACGGCCAGGCAAGACTGACTGACGGGATGATCGGCAACGCCTGCCTCGTGTCGGCGTCGGACATTCGCGGACGAGCCTTCATGCGATGGTGGCCCCTGGCAAGAAGAGGATTCATCGAGTAGACACCATGGATAGATTTTCACGGCTGGAATTCGGCGACGACACGACTCCGCAAGGCGGCAGGACGCCGGGCGAGCCGATCCGGGACGCCGATTATTATCACAAGGAGGCGGTGAAGTACTGGCTGTCGGCCGACTACGAGCTGGCCCTGCGAAACTACTCCCGTGTACTGGAGCAGAACAACACGATATTCGATGCGTGGGCAGGACAGGTGCTGATGCTGATCGAGCTGGGCGAGTACCCCGAGGCCTGCGTCTGGGCGGACAAGGCGATGGAGTTCTTCCCCGAGCATCCCGAGCTGCTGGCCCTCAAGGCGCTGGCGTGTCTTCGCGACGCCCGGCCCGACCAGGCCGTCGCCTATTCGGACAACGCGGTGGGCAAAGACAATCTCACCCCTCGCGTCTGGCTGGTCCGCGCCGAGGTCTTCCTGGACCGCAAAGGCCCGATCGCGGAAGGCTGCATCAACAAGGCGCTGGCCGGCGCGGACAAGCTGGCGCCCATCGTCCAGCTCGAAGCGGGACGGCTGTTCAGAAAGAAGGGCCGCCACGTTCTGGCCGTCCAGTGCCTCAAACAGGCGGTCCAGAACCTGCCTCGATCCGCCCTGGCCTGGTACGAATTGGGCTGCAGCCAGGCCAGTCTGGGTTTGGCCGAAGCCGTCCACAGCCTGGAGCAAAGCCACAGTCTCCGTCCGGACTGGGAGCCCGCCAAGGCCATGCTCCGCAAAGTGGAGAATCGAGGATTCTTCAGAGGACTCTTTGGAAAGTAGACTATGGCGTTGACTCCCGACATCCAGCAGATTCTGGCCCTGGCAAGGCGCGAAAGCGCGTCGGACATCCACATCGTGGCCGGCCTGCCGCCGACGTTTCGAATCAACGGCGAGATCATCCTGTCGAACAAGCCGCCTCTCCAGCGGGAACAGACGCGCGATCTGTGCTACAGCCTTCTCAACGAGGAGCAACAGAAGGCGTTCGAGCGGGACTGGCAGTTGTGCTGTTCCATCTTCGATCCGAAGCTGGGCAGGTTCCGCGTCTCCATCTACTATCACGCCGGCAGTCCGGAGATGGCCATCCGGCCGGTCACGGATCACATCCAAACGCGCGAGGAACTCCGGCTGCCGCCCCAGATCGAGGACCTCTCCCGGTTGTCGAGCGGATTGGTCCTGTTGACCGGCCCCACCGGCAGCGGCAAGACCACGACCCTCAACTACCTGATCGACCTGATCAACAGCGAACGACGCTGCAAGATCATCGCCATCGAAGACCCGGTGGAGTTCGTCCACACGCAGAAGAAGGCCATCATCGTCCAGCAGGAGCTGCACACCGACGTGAAGTCGTTCTCCAGCGCCCTGGTCCACGTGCTGCGGCAGAATCCGGACGTCATCTGCGTCGGCGAAATGCGGGATCTGGAGACCACGGAAACCGCGCTGATCGCCGCCGAGACGGGGCACCTGGTCATCGCCACCTGTCACACGCCCAACACGATGCAGACCGTCGAACGAATCGTGTCCATCTTCCCCCACGAGAAACAGGGGCAGATCTACGCCCAACTGGCGAGCTCGTTACAGGGGATCCTGGCCCATCGTCTCGTGCCTTCGGTCGGGAAGAAGGAACGAAAGCTGGCCACGGAACTACTCCTGGTGAATCACGCCGTGCGAA
>JBDKUU010000012.1:0-3931 GCA_039679525.1 Phycisphaerales bacterium
CTTCCCGCGTCAGTGCGAGCCGGACCAGCTCCAGGATGTCTTCCTCGTCGTCGACGATCAGGATTGTTCCCCTCATCGGACGACTGGTCTGAGATAGAGCAAGACTCGCCGCCTGTGTACTCCTCTGAAGGCTTGGACGGTCCATATTCTCTCCTGCGACGCTGTTCCTGGCATCCGCAGCACGTCTCAAGAATGGAGATGAAGATGCTCCCATATCGAAGCTGCCTTCAAAATACAGTGGCGGCTCGGGAGGTCCGCACCGAGCCGCCCGCAAAGCCGGGAGGCGTTTGCGCCGCTCGCTGTCAAAAGCCGCCGCCGTGGATCTGAAAGAAACAGCATGGTGGCAATCCCCCCACGACCCCTGGCGACGTTCCTGCAGCGAAGTTCCTGGGTAGTTTGTCACTCCTCCCGGGATCACGATTCCCGTTGCATCGACACAACTGTTCAACACTTGATTCCACCGGCGTTACTGTAGCAGGGCCGTGTTGCCGTTGAATTAGTCTCCTGTTAAATTTCAGTTAATCTTGCCTATGGCTCCACGATATTATTGACGCAATAAAATGCCTATAAACATCGTTTTTCACTGGCATCCGTGGCCCGCTTGGCGTTATACTGAGGTTCGGATTGCACGGTATGGAGGTTCTGGATATCCACGCGACATCCGCAGTATCCGCAAGCGGCTTCGTAACGAGGAGATCTCATGAGTAGGCTCACGCGAATGTCATCCTTCCTGTTCGTGGTTCTATCGAGCGTATCCACTCAGGCCCAGGGCCCGCAGTGGCAGACGCTCAATACAGAAATCGTGTCGCTGTCCCAACAGGGTCTGTACGACCAGGCCGTGGCGGTTGCGATGAAGGCCGTGTCGATCGCCGAACAGGCCGGCGGCCCCGATCATCCGCTGGTCGCCGTGAGCCTCAACAATCTCGCATTGCTGTACAAGACCCAGGGCCGCTACTCCGTAGCCGGCATCTTCTACGAACGAGCCCTGGAGATCAAGGAAAAGACCCTCGGGCCGCAGCATCCCAACGTGGCTCTGGGCCTCAACAATCTCGCCGAGGTGTGCCACATGCAGGGCAACGACACCAGGGCGCAATCGCTCTACAAACGAGCCCTGATGATCAAGGAGAAGACTCTCGGCCCTAACCACCTCTCCGTCGCCACGACTCTGAACAACCTGGCGGCGCTCTATCTCGCCCACGGCGAGTACGCACAGGCCGAGCCTCTCTACAAACGCGCCCTGGCGATCCGCGAGAAGGCCTTGGGCAAGGACGATCCCGCCATCGCCACGAGTCTGGACAATCTGGCGTCTCTCTACGAGGCCCAGAACCGCTATTCCCAGGCCGAATCGCTCTACAGACGCGCCCTGGACATCAGGGAAAAGACGCTCGGCGTGGAGGACCCCGCCGCCGCGGTGAGTCTGGACAATCTCGGAGGGCTGTACGAGGCGCAGGGACTGCATGGACGAGCGGAACTGTTCTACAATCGTTCGCTGAGGATCAGGGAGAAGTCGCTCGGCATGGACCATCCCTCCGTGGCGACGAGCCTGGAGAAAATAGCGGCCCTTTACAGGGCGTCAGGACGGGAGAAGTCGGCAACGGCGCTGGAAGCACGAGCCGCGGCGATCCGCGCCGCGAAATAGCGGAGCCGGATAGCAACTCGCCTACTCAGCGAGTCTTGGCGATTCGCTCCACCTGGTCGAGATACTTCTGGACGTCTTCGCGAGGCTTGAGTTCCTGGGCGCGGCGAAGGAGCGGGATCGCCTCGCTGTAGCGACGCATACCCACCAGCGCCTGTGCGTGCCGTACTCTGGCGTTGACCTCGAAAGCTTCGAGACTCTCCGCTCGCTCGTAGTAGAAGATGGCCCGGTCCGGCTCGCTTTGCCGCGAGTAGTGCTGGCCGAGCAGCATCAGGGCTTCGCCGTCGAGGGGATCGAGCTTCACGATTTCCTCCAATACGGCGGCGGTCTCGGCGCTGCTGCCACCTTCGGCCATGCTCAGGCGAGCCTCCAGCTTGAGCAGCTTGCGGCGGTCCGTCTCCTCCATTTGCGTGTCCCGAACCTGTCGAACGTGTGAGGTGATCTGCCGAGCCTGCGCCAGGGCGTTGCGTGCCGCCAGCATCTCGGCGCATCGAAGCGGCCGAGCCAAGGGTTGATTCGCGTCGACATCGATCGCACGCTGATAAGCGCGAGCGGCAGGGTCCATCAGGCTCTCGCCGACATAGATGTCCCCGAGCGTGTAGAGACTGTCCACAGTGGCCTTGCCGAGACGATCCATGGCTTCGAGGTTCTCGGCGGCCTTGAGCGGCTGCTTCATGCCAAGATAGGCCTGGGCCTGGAGGAGCCAGAAGTCCGCCTGTTCGGGATTGCGCGCGATGAGCCCCTCCAACAGCGTGACGGCGTCCTCGAACTTCTGCTGTTTGAGCACGCAACTTGTCAGGCCGAGCCGCCATTGAGTGTTTTCGGGCTGGAGCAGCAAGGCGTTTCGATACGCCGCTTCAGCCGCCTGGTAATCCTGTTTGGCAGCATACGCAAAACCGAGCAGGCCGAAGGAGTAGGCGTCACCGCCGCCGAGTTCGATCATCTTGGTGAATGCCGCGATCGCATCGTCATACTTGCCGTCGCGTGCGTGAATCAAGCCGAGGTTTCGCCACGCACGGCGAAAGCCGGGGAATTTGGCAACGGCTTTGCGGTAGTTCTCCAGCGCCTCCGCCATCTTGTCCTGTTGGAAGTAGATGCCGCCCAGGGTGAAGTCCAGCACGGCGGAGCTGTCCGCCTTGATCTGCTTCTTGAGCATCTCTTCCGCCTTGGGAAGGTCCTGGCCCATCAGAGGTCGGATCTTCTCCAGGATCGTGACCTCCTCCGGCGTGACGCGAGGCTCGATCTCGGAGTTGAAGCCATAGCCCGCGACGAACTGCTTTTGAAAGACCGGGTCGTTCCAGATCGACAGGACGGATTGATTCCACTGGGGCGTCTGTGCCGACGCGGGCGCCTCTGCAAGACTCTGTCCCGACGCTCGTATGGCCAGGCCGAGCATCAGGAGGAACATAGCCAGCTTCTTCAGAGGCGCCCGCTCCTTGGCAAAAGGCACAGGCATTCGCAGACGGGGTCTGCTCGTTTCGGACTTGCCTCGACCCGTGAGAACCGCGTGAGGGATCACGGGCGTTGCATCCTCCGCCTGAACGCGAAGCTCCAACTCCTTGGCGGCCGACTCGATCTCATGTCGGGCTTCATCCATTTTCGTGTTGAGAATGTTGAACGGAATCAGCGAGGTGATCGCAATGCCCAGACCGAATGCCGTCGCGATCAGCGCCTCGGCGATGCCCCCTGTGATTGCGCCCGGAGCGCTGAGCTCTCCCCCGATCAGCGAGAACGATCCCATCATGCCGGTGACCGTGCCCAATAGACCCAGCAGGGGCGCCAGCGTGATCACCGTATCCAGGACCGGAATCCCGCGACGGAAGCGTTTGAGCTCCTTCTCCTGGGCATACAGCAGAGCATTGGTCAGCGACGTCTCCCGGTGCGCCAGCGCGTAACCCAACGTGCGTACGACGAAGAACTTCGAAGCCTCGCTGGTCCGAACGGCCGCTTCCAGGTCCCCCCGGTCCACCGCCGCGAAGAACGCCTTCACCGCCCGAGGATCGCGCTTGCGACGCTCGCTGATCAGGAAGATGACCCTGTCGATGACCGTGCCCAGCGACAGGATCGACGCGACCAACAGCGGCCACATGATGGGCCCGCCTTTCTCCAGGATGAAGATCAGGCTCGTTCTGTCCAGAAGCGTCTTGAGCCCGCCCCCCGCCAGCTCCACCTGGCCGACGGCATGATAGAGTCGCTGGAATACGACTCCGAACAACGCCGCGACGCAAAGGAGCAACGCGAATCCCGCATGTTTCAACAGTCTCTTATCCATGATCGTCACCTCGGTTGAAAACG
>JBDKUU010000013.1:0-3514 GCA_039679525.1 Phycisphaerales bacterium
TTCCTCGACGGGCGGCCAGGCCGTGATGTCGCGGGAGAACCCGCCGCCGCTCCAGGAATGGACCTCGGTGATGTCGCCGAGGTCGCCGTTCCACATGATCTCGCAGGCGATTCGCGTCGCGACAGAAGAGTACCCCTGGTTGCCCATCTGGGTGGGCACCTTATACTTCTGGGCGGCCTTGGTCAGCAGCCGGGCTTCCCAGACGCTCTGCGTGAGCGGCTTCTGGCAATGGACCGCGATGCCCCGCTCCATCGCCCGCAGGGCCACGCTGGCGTGCATGTGGTCGGGAATCGTGATGGTGATCCCGTGCAGGTTCTTCTGCTCCTTGTCGAGCATCTCGCGGAAGTCCCTGTACCGCTTGGCCCCCGGGAACTTGGCCGCGGTCGCGTTGAGGTTCCGCTCGTCCACGTCGCACAGGGCGTAGATGTTCTCGCTGCTGACGCTGTTCACGTCGCTGCCGCCCTGCATGCCGCCCACTCCGACGCAGCCGAGATTCATCTTCTCGCTCGGGGCCGGCCGGCCGGAGCCCGCCAGGACGTGCCGGGGCACGATGGTGAAAGCCGCACACGCGGCGGCCGCGCCCAGGAATTCACGCCGGGTCACGTTGTTGTTTCTGTTCCTTCGTTCGTTCATCGTTGTTTCCTTTCGAACTCGTGACCTGTGGACGGGCAGGCCTACTCGTACCGCCGCAACTGCGCGGCAATCTGTTGGACAAGGGAAGCGTTGCCGCCGGAGCGGGCCACTTCGAGGGCCTTCTCCAGGCACGCGATTGCCTTGTCACGTCGCCCCATCTTATCGTAGCTGCCCGCAAGGTTCAACAGAGCGTTGACGTTGCCCGGCTGAAGCCGAATGACCTCCAGCCAGTGCTCGGCGGCTTCGCGATGTCTCTCGACTTTCGACAACGCCATCGCGAGGTTGTAGTGCGCCACCGCGTGATTCGGCTCGATCTCGACTGCCTTCGCGAGATAGCCGATCGCCTCGCTGAATTTGTTCTGGCGGGCCCGCATCACGCCGAGATTGACGAAGGCATCGGTATAGTCCGGCTTGATCTGAACCGCCTTGGACAGATAGCCGACTGCCTCATCCAGCTTGCCCTGCTGAGCGACTGCAATGCCGAGATTGTAGGGAATCGTCGCATCATTGGGCTTGAGTTGAGCCGCCGTGACATAGTGCGCGATCGCGTCATCGAGCCGGCCCTGCCCGGCGAGCAAGACGGCGAGATTGAAATGTGCCCGGCCGTCGTCCGGCTTGAGCTGGGCCGCGAGGGACAGATGATCGATCGCTTCCTGAGGCTTGTTCTGTTTCGCCAAGAGAAGCCCAAGCTGAAAGTGCGCCTGGGCATAGTCGGGTTTGAGTTGAATCACCCGCTCGAAACACCTCGCCGCCTCCGCTGGCTTCTCCTCGCGGAGCATCCCCAGACCGAGGTTGAACCGGGCCTCGACGTGGTTGGGATCGAGTCTCAGCGCCTCATTGACATGGGCAAGGCCCTCCGCAGTCTGGCCCCGATTGAACAGGATGTACGCCAGATCGACGTGTGCTCCGACGTTCTGGGGATTCAGCTCCAACGCCTTGCGATATCCCTGCTCCGCGAGCTTGGGATCGTCCGCCTTCAGAGAGACGATGCCGGCCCGTTGATATGAATAGTCGTCCAGGAATCGCTCGTGGATCTTCGCGATCGCGGAGGCTTTCGCGTTGACGAACTCGGGGATGTTCGCGGCCCGGTCCGGCGCCGTGAACCGATCCAGGAGCACGGCGGGGCTGCTGCCCCCCTGCTCGTCGATGTGTGTGAGAAGGAGCTGCGTGTAGATGGAATTGGCCTTGGACGAGAAGACCAGCCACTTGCCGTTCGGCGACCAACTGTGCCAGGAATTCATCCGGCCGGTGTTGGCGAGGAGCCTTCTCGGCTCGCCGCCCTGGGCCGGGATGATGAACAGCTCGCTGTCCGGCTGGAGCAGCATGTAGCTCCTGGCTCTACAGAACACGATCCATCGGCCGTCCGGCGAGTAGCGCGCGAAGTAGTTGCTCAAGCCGTTGTCACAAGCTCCGCGAATCGGCTCTGGGATGCCGCCCCTGCCTTCATTGAACGGAATCCTGTACAGGTCGAATCGGAACGGCTTGCCCTCGATCAGGAATTCGGAACAATCCTCGGGGCTCAGGAGCAGTTTCTTTTCGCCGCCCGCGATCTTGAGTCGATAGGCCGTAGTCCGGGCAAAAACGATGTACTTGCCATCCGGGCTCCAGCATGGGTTGCTCTGGACGAGGTTAGGATCGTCCGCTCCCGGCAGGGCCTGAAACGTGCGAATCTGCCGGTCGTAGACACATAGAATGCCCTTGATCGGGAAGAACAGTTGCGAGAACGCCAGGTCGGACTTGGCGACGAAGACCGACTGGTCCTTGACCGTGCTCACCACATAGCGCCCATTTGGCGAAACCTGCGAGAGCAGGCCGAAGGTCAGTTCGCCGTCCTGCTGCCTGTAGTCGCCCCACGTGATGATCTCGTCCCTGGCCAGGGTCATCTCTCGCTGAACGGGCACGACGGCGTATGACCCTTTGTCGTTGGCGTAGTCCACGTCCATGCCCAGAACCGAGGCGTCGGCCGAGAACGAGTGACAATTCCCGCAGACCGGCAGCTTCTCCAGCACGATCGGAGGCCGCACCTGCGAGGAGACCGCTCCGAAACGCCAGCGAATCAGCGTGGGGTCCTTGACGGCGTCGATGAACGGCAGGTTCACCTCACGATAGAAGATGGGGGCGCCGACCTCGTCCTTGGATGTTCGGATGCGAAGGCGGTTTCCAGCGAGAACCTGACGTGGGGACTTTCGATCGATGCCCAGGATCATGACCGTCGCGTCCCGTTCCAGCGATCGCTTCTTCACAGTCTCCCAGGCCGGGGCAGCCGGAGTCCATCGCGGCTCATGCACGATGAACTGCATGCGGCTCCCGCCATCGGCGCACTCGAAGACCACCAGGTACGTGTTCGACTTGGCGGTTCGATCGACCCACTGAAACGTGGGCGCGGCGATGTCCGGCGGGAACACAGTCCCGTCGAGTGGGTACTCGATCAGCAGGGATTCGCGGTCTGCCGCGTCCTTATAGGCGGCCAGAAGAGCTTCGACGTCGGGCCGATTTCGAAACCATATGACGGATGCGGCCGCCGTAACGACCACGGCCAGAATCGCAGCGGGCAGGATGAAATGTCGCGGTGCCTTGCTCATACGCATCCCGAGGACTTCCAGGGCCCTTCACCATCGTTCCGAACGCCTTCGGAAACTCGGTAGAGACGGTATCCATCTCATGCGAGTCTGTTTACCAGTATAGTCCTGGTTGCCACGTTGGGCAAGCGAATGGCCCCGACCGCTCGGCTAACGACCCGTGGCGGGACGCTGCCTGAGCAGTTCGATCCGCTTGGCGATCTGCTCGGCCAACTTCCGATCCCCTGCGGCGTTGGCGACTTGGTACGCTTGCTCCAGATAGTGTGTCGCCTTGTCCCCCTGCCCGGTTTCGGCGTAATTGG
>JBDKUU010000014.1:0-6460 GCA_039679525.1 Phycisphaerales bacterium
GATCTGCATCTTCTCGGAACCGGTGAACTGTCGTCGTGTCGTCATGAACATTCCCTTTCACAGTGACGGCCAATGTACTCTCTCACTCACAATCCGGGAATGTCCAATTCCGTCAGAGGCAACACACTATCCCGCATGGCCTCGTCAGGAGATACGGACAGTATCTCCATGACATCGTCCACGTGATCCTTCGCATCAATCACGATTGCACCATACTTGCCGCTCCACGAACGGTAGCTCTCTGGGGCCGGATCCAGCATCACAAGAGACAGAGGTCCTGCAACGAGCTTTCGTGCGTATGCCAAGACGGCATCCCACAGACCACCTTTCGAGGTAAAGAAGCCATTGAAATCAGCGAAGCGGTACGAATCATAACGCGTACAAAACACGTTGTCTGGGAGCGTCTTGTCAATCTCTACGAGACTGTGACAAACGCGCTTGATACGCTCGAATTCCTGTGGTGAGCCAACGTACTCAGCCATGTTTCATTCCTTACGTCTATTTCCCAACCAAGCGGATTTCCCCCATCTTCTGGAAGCCCTTTCCCACGGCTTTAAAGAAATCTGCTGTTGGCATTCCGCTTCCGCCGACGTTTGCAGGTCTCAACCCCAACCCAAGACAACTGGGAAGACAACTGGACAACTGGATGGACAGTCACCTATTTCCACGTCCTCCCGTCCGGTGTTGCCCTCGCCTGTCCGACTCCTGTACCCGCTGCACTCATTCCGACCTCTCCGCATTCGAACCACCTGTCTCGGTCTTCAACTCGTTCATCGTCCATCCTCGATGTCGCGCTGGCAGTAGTGTAGGGGAACAGGCAGGAAATGGCAAGGGCAAGAACGTGAAATGGGATTCGTGAAGCCTGAAACGGCTGCGGCGGAACGCCGGGTGAAAGCGGGATCTCACGCAAAGCCACAGAGCCACAAAGGCGGAACTTGATGGCGGTTGGTTTTCACTGTGTGGCTTCGTGGCTTTGCGTGAGCCGATCCGTTCGTCTTTCTGTGCCTTGTATTTTGTGTCTCGTGGCCCGCGACCCGTGACTCGTCGAGAATCCCCTCCGGCCTACAGCCTCCAGTCTCCAGCCTATTCGTCTTCCGCAGATTTTCGCAAATTCGAAGAGAGGGAACCGCGGATGGACGTTGATAGAAGAGAAGATTGTTGGCTCGCGCAGAGACGCTGAGACGCAGAGAACAGGAGGGTGGATGGCGGGAAGTGCGGGCGGCGTGGGACGAGGCTGCTGTTCTGGGTCTCCTGTTTTCCCTGCTTGTCTTCGTCTTGTCCTTCTCCGCGTCTCCGCGTCTCTGCGTCTCTGCGCGAGACAGAATTTGCTTCTTCTTTCCGATCTGCCTTCCTCGGCGGTTGCGAAGTCGCTGTTCGTAAGAGACGCGTGGGTTGAGAACCCACCCTACACGCTCCGCGTCTTTGCGCGAAAACCGATTCTGTTGTTTCTGGGATCTGCGCCTATCCGCGATCGTCCGCATGGGCTAAAGCCCATCCTACACGCTGTTTTTCCTGCTTGTCTTCAGTCTTGTCCGGCTCTGCGTCTCTGCGTCTCTGCGCGAGACAGAATCCGCTTCTTCTTTCCGATTTGCCTTCTTCGGCGGTTGCGACGTCGCTGTTCATAAGAGACGCGTGGGTTGAGAACCAATCCTACACGCTCCGCGTCCTTACGCGAAAGCCGATTCTGTTGTCTCCAGGATCCTCGCCTATCCGTGATCGTCCGATCGTCCGCATGGGCTAAAGCCCATCCTACGCGAGGATCTGCGTTTATCGGCATTGATCAGCGGTTCCATTGCTCCCGCCTGCGAGGGCTACGCATGCGACGTCCCTACGAATGGGCGAGCGGTGTGCGGGGCACACCCTACGCTGCCGCTTTCCTCTGCGGCCTCCGCGACCTCTGCGGTTTCCTTTGTTCGTTGTGCGGAATGCGTTCTGGGACGCGCGTCGGACTCTCCGTCTTTCCTCTGAACGCATCCACGCATCTACGCATCTACGCTTCTACGCTCTCACGCTTCTACCGAGGGCTTGGAACATGGCCAGGAGGTTCTCCGTCGGCGTGTTGCACTGGATATTGTGGATCGTGTTAAAGACGTAGCCGTTCTTCGCGTTGAGGATCTTGACCCGTTCGGCGACTTGGGCCTTCACTTCCGCCGGCGTGCCGAAGGGGAGGGTCTGCTGCGTGTCGACGCCGCCGCCCCAGAAGACGATGCGGTCGCCGAACGTGTCGACGAGGTGGTTGGGGTCCATGCCGCGGGCGGAGAGCTGGACCGGGTTCAGGACGTCGTAGCCGGCGTCGATGAAGCCGCCGATCAGGGGCTCGCATCCGCCGCAACAGTGCTTGAGCGTCTTCCACTTCGTGTGGGCGTGCACCCAGTCGTTGACCTTCTTGGCGTGCGGGAGGTAGAGGTCGCGGTAGGCGTCGGGCGAGCAGAAGAGACTGTTCTGAGAGGCCAGGTCGGTGCCGTCCATGAAGACGACGGCGACCTTGTCGCCCACCGCCTGGTGGATGCGCTTGAGGTTCTCGACGGCGATCTCGGCCTGGCGGGCGAAGACCTCGCGGATGTACTCCCGGCGGGTGATCGTGCTGATGTACCATTCCTCGATGTCGCGGATGCCCTTGGGGTTCTTCATCCAGGGACCGGGCACGAGAGCGATGTCGCCGAAGGCGGTGCCGGGGAAGCCCGCGGCGATCGCCAGGTCGGTATTGGCGTAGAGGTCGGCGGCCAGTTTCTCGTAATGGCTCAGGGCGTCCTCGCCGAGGGGCTGGAATTCCTCTAAGTTGTCGGCTGGATTGAGTTTAGCGTCGTCGATTGGCGGCTGGCGGATGATCGAGTCGAAGTAGTAGCCGCCTTTGGGCATTTTGGCGGAGGGCTTGGCCGAACGGTCGCCCTCGGGGTACATCGGGATCGAGCCGTCGGGGGCGGGATCGGTGTTAAATTCAGCGGGGATAAGGACTTCGGTGCCGTCGAACGTGGTCCAGGGCTTCCAGCCGGCGTTTTTGTAGCCGAACATATTCTTGAGATTGGGAAGGTGGACGACGTCGATGCCCAATGCCAGCCGGAGGTCGGCGGCGATCTCGCCGAGCATCTGGTACGGCTCGGTCACGCGGACCCTGTCGCCGGGCTTGTCGAGGCCCAGGGCTCGACGCAATTTGGCGACTACGCTGACTTGTGCGCCCGAGCAGGCGGTTCCGCCGAGGTCGACGGGGACGCGGTCGGCGGGCTGGTGGTTGAGGGCGCAGAGCACCCGCTGTCGGCCGGTAAGCGGTTTCTTCGGAGATGGGGTTTTCATGGCCTGCTCCTGGGAATTCGAAAGCTGTCGTCTGTTCTGTCCCGGGGACGCCGGACCCGGGCGGCCGGACGTCTCGCAGCCGGATTGTACCGTCGCGAGGGGCGGGGCGAAATGCAATTTTGGGCGAATCATCGCATTTACAGGGTCAAAATCCGCGTTGTGCTTGACAGGCCCGGATGGGGCGGCTATAATTAAGTCCATGTTGGGGCGGGCTTTGCGCCACCCCAAAGAACGAGCGTCTAGGTTGGGCCATGCCCGGATTGTTGCGAAACGGCGCAGCTATCATGGAATTTCGCAAAAGGGGAACGATGAAAAGCGTGACGACTGTAGAAAATGGGAAAGAACGTCGCGGAAGTCTGGGTTTGCGCTTTTTCGCACTGACGGCCGCCGCTTGCCTGCTGGTGACGTGGTTGGCGGGCTGCAACGGCAGTCAGCCGGGCGAGACCAAGGCCGAAGTGAGCCGGCGGCACGCTCGCACCCTGCGTCTGAACAATCAGATGATGAAGCAGGACATCGACAGGACGCTGATGCTCGACCGGCCCAGTCATTTGACGGACAAGAGAATTCCGTGATCGTTCGGAATCGTTGACCTCCAGACCCATGGAAGGGGTTTGAATCGGTGTACACACTGGTTGACTATTTCAATCGCATCGCGCACTACGAGTGGTGGGTTGTTCTAGTCGAGTTGCTTCTGATCGGACTGGTCATCTGGTGGGTGGTCGATTTCCTCGAAGGCACCCGCGGGGAGAGGCTGTTCCGCGGGGTCATCTTCATCCTCGTTTCGGGCGTGCTCGTCCTGAACCTCATCGTGGCCCACCTGCCTTTCGACCGTCTCCAGTTTCTCTACCGCGGGTTCCTGATCGGCGTGATGATCGTGGCGGTGGCGGGATTTCAGCCTGAGATTCGGCGCGTGTTGATCCAGATCGGGCAGCCGAGGATCTGGGCGGGCGCGTCGCATCAGCTTTCGCGGACCGTGGAGGAACTGGTCACGACGGTGACGGAGCTGTCCGCGGCCAGGATCGGGGCGATCATCGTGATCGAGCGGCAGGTCGCGCTGGGCGAGTTCATCGAGACCGGCGTCAAGCTGGATGCGAGAGTCACGTCCGACCTGCTCAAGACGATTTTCTATCCCGGCACGCCGCTGCACGACATGGCCGTGGTGGTGCGCGGAGACCGGATCGTGGCCGCCAGCGTGCAGTTGCCGTTGGCCGAGGCCGGCAGCGTCGCGGGCGTCGAGCTGGGCTCGCGGCACCGGGCGGCCGTCGGCATCACCGCCGGGTCGGACGCGATGTGCCTGGTCGTCAGCGAGGAGACGGGCGCCATCTCCGTCGCTCGGGACGGCAAGTTGATCCGCAATCTCACGGAATCGCAGGTTCGTTCGCACTTGGTGGGCGACGCGGCGGCGGGACATGTTCCCCTGATGGGACGACTGCTCAAACGTCACAATACGGAAGAGTAGACAGGCCGATGATCAAGAAGCTCAAGCCCGGCAAAATATCGATCGTGGTCTTTCTAACAGCCCTGATCTGGGTTTGGGCCGATTTATCGCAAGATGATCGCTTGTCGCTGTCCGATGTCCAGATTAGGGTGGCCAAATCGGCCGATCAATCCTTGTGGGTCAACTTCGTCGTGGAGGGAGCGGACCCGAATCTGCGGACCTCTGTGGCTCTCGACATGGTTGTGCTGAAAGGGCCCGCTACTCGCATCTCGGAGGTCAAGGGCCGCAAGAACCGCGGGGCCTTGGATTTGAACCTGTTCCTCGGGCCCGAGCAGGAGGAGCTGGCGTCGGCCGGCCTGCACCCGGTGAACGTGCTGGAGTTCCTCCGCAAGAACGACGTCATCCGCAATCTCGGTCTGACCGTCGAAAGCTGCGAGCCGGCGAGCCTCACCATCCAAACCCAGAAGCTCGTCGAGCAGGACGTAACCGTCGAGTGTGTCGGGATCGATCAGGGCCTGGTGGCCACGTTCAACCCCTCCTCGGTCACCGCCTACGTCCCGAAAGGCAAGCCCCTCACCGCCAAGATCCTCCTGACCTCCGAAGAACAGAACGTGGCCAAGATCAGCCCCGTCACGAAGAACCCGTACGTCGAGCTGACCTCCGCCCTCGACCAGCGACGCACGCTCTCGACCAAGGTCGCCGTCGCTCTGACCCCCGCACAGAGCGTCCTGACCGACCGCCCGGTCCCCGCCTCCTACGGCTTCTGCCTCAGCGGCAACCTCCAGGGCGTCTGCCGGGTCGTCCTGGACAAGGAGACCGACAAGACGAAACTCCTGACCGTGATGGTCGAGGCGACCGAAGAGGCCTTCAACGCCTACAAAAACGCGCCCACCCAGTTGGTCCTCTACATCAAGGACGAAGACATTACGAAAGAGGGGCCAATCGAAAGGCAATTCGTCCTCGAACTCCCCGAAGACTACGTGCAAAGGGGAGAAATCAAAGCGAGCCAGCCGGCCCCGAAGGTCAAGTTCACGCTCGAACCGATCACCCTCTCGCCGCCCTCCGAGCTGGAATCCTACCCCAGCGACTTCGGCCGCGACTGACTCTGACGCGACGTTCGACGCCCCCGCCGTTCACGACTGCATCTGCCCCGACGGCCGAACCACGGCGGCCACCGCTCTCTTGCCCAGCCAGCTCCTGAAGGTCAGCGCCAGGATTCCCATGGTCATCGACAGCACAATGACATCCGCAATCAGCAGAACCATCATGCCGGTGTCGCCCGCCTGCCAGCCGGGGATATATTTCTTGACCAGCAGCAAGACGAGCATGGTCATCGACGTCACGAACATGAAGATCGCCGGCGCCAGGGCGAACCAGTACCGCCGCCCGTGCTTCATCAGCCAGATCATCCCGACCCACAGGGCCAGCGCCGCCAGAAGCTGGTTCGCCGACCCGAAGATGTTCCACACCACCGCGTAGCCGTTGGTCATCCCCAGCAGCAGCATCAAACCGACCGCGATGCCCGAGTTGACCCAGTAATGCTGAAGGAACCGCAACGCCGCACGCTTGACGCCTCGCGTGGCAATCGTCGCGCCGACCGGCTGCCCATTCGCCACGCCCGACTCGCCGGCCGCCAGCCCGCCGGCCCCGACGGGCTCGATCCCCCGCGAGCCGTCGCCCGTCTTGTCCCCGAACGCGTCGCTCGCCTGCGCCAGCCGGGCGAACACGTCG
>JBDKUU010000015.1:0-1657 GCA_039679525.1 Phycisphaerales bacterium
GTGCCGAGCGGACCCGCTCCTTGATTTCCGCCAGGAGCCGGCCGTACTCCGGCCCCGCAATTTCACGCACTACCGGTGAGAGTTTCGCAGAGACTGCCTGCTGCTTCGTTTGCCTCTTCATACGGCATGGTCCTCCAATCTCGATTCCGTCGGCGCATATCGAGCGCACCCAGGGCTTTCGCGAGTTCATCGCGGGTTCATCCAGGGTGCCTTCCTGAGAGTATTATGGCGCGATCAGGCCAGACAAACAAGCAGAAAGTGGACATGCGGGAACGGCACGGTGCCAGGTGCTTTTCCCGGCTATGGAGATGAATCATATCCAGAACAGACGCGATCCTTCTGGCGTCATTCTCCGTGCTCTCCACGCCGAGAAGAATTCCTGTTTCGAACCACAGGTGTGTTGTCAGCTCTCCAGGATACGCGTTCCGTGACGGAGGATGTACTGGGCGAAACCGCCTCGCGGCGGGTTGTCCAGGACTGCGACGGGGAACAGATGCGCCTCCACGTCCGAACCCACCTTCTCCATGACCAGGGCCATGGCCGTCGCACGTTGACGGATGTCCCAGGATTCCACGCCTTCCATGAACACCGCGACGTCGATGTCGCTCCAGCGGTCGGGGACGCCCTCCACGTGCGAGCCGAACAGGTACGCCGCACGGACCACGCCGAGAGTGGAGAGGACCTTCACGGCTGCCAATGCCCTGCGTTCTATTGTCGTATCGACAGCACCCATGTGACCATCTGCTCCGTTTTGCCCAAAACATCGAGGGCTAGTTCCGCCGTAACCGCCGAACCCACCGCCTTGATTTCCTCTGGGTAGCGAGACTGGATGTAGTAGCCCGACAACTCGCCGAGAAAACGGATTCGCTCGCCATCCGATTCGATTTCCGCGACCTCCGCGAGGCGAACCAGATTGTGTACACGCGGAGGGAACTCGCCCGTCTTTCGGATAATGAAAGCCTTGATCGCTTTCTCCACAGCCTGCTGACAGCAGAACACCACGTACAGATAGCGTCCCGCCTTCAGCATTGCGTCAGCGGTCTCCAAGTCATACCGCGCCTGGTCGGCCCATTGCCGGGATAGATCGTCCATGGTGTTATCATAGTAGCAGGCTCAGTCGGGGGCAATAGGAAAGGTCGGACGGACGAGGGGTTCTCAGGACGCCGAGGCGATGGATTCGAGTTGCTCCCAGCGCTCGTAGGCTTGGGCGTGTTGGGCTTCGAGCTCGGTCAGGCGCTTCTTGACGAGCACGATGTTGGCCGGGTTGCGATAGGACGCCGGATCGGCCAGTTGGCTGTGCACAACCGCCAGCTCGCCTTCCAGCGACTCGATCAGCGCCGGCAGCGACTCCAGCTCCTTGGACTCCTTGAACGAGAGCTTCCTCGCCTGGCTTGCCTTGCGGGCTTCCTTGTAGAGCTTCTTCTTGTCGACCTTGGGCTCTTCGGGCTCGGGCGTCTTCTCGCTCTGCTGGCGGCGCCAGTCTTCGTAGCCGCCGACGTATTCTTCGATCGCGCCGTTGCCCGTGAAGACCCACGTGCTCGTGACGACGTTGTCGAGAAACGCCCGGTCGTGGCAGATCAGCAGCACGGTCCCCTTGAAGTTGACCAGCAGCTCTTCGAGCAGTTCCAGCGTCTCGCTGTCCAGATCGTTGGTCGGC
>JBDKUU010000016.1:0-13219 GCA_039679525.1 Phycisphaerales bacterium
GGGACATGCCCAACATGCCCGCCTGGGTTCGGGAAGCCGCCAGCTTGCTCTACCCCAACAAGAAGGCTCGGAAGAACGTCGAAAAAGCCCGTCTGATTCTGCTGTCTGTCGGCCAGGCCACCGTCGTGGACGACGAAGGACTGCTCGACGTCGTGACCTCGGTCAGCGGCTCGGGCCCGGCCTATTTCTTTCTGCTCATGCAGGAGATGATCACGACAGGCATCAAACTGGGCCTGCCCGAAAAAGAGGCCCAGGAATTGGTCCTGCAGACGGCCAAAGGCGCCGCCCTTCTGGCCGAGAAGGCAGCCACCGAGGGCACCACGCCGGCCCAGCTCAGCGCCCGCGTCGCCACGCCCAACGGCACGACCGAGGCTGCGTTCAAAGTGTTCCAAGCCGGGAATTTCAGCGAGATGGTGTACACGGCTCTCGACCGCGCCGCCGAGCGAAGCCGCGAATTGTCGGCTGGTTGACCACTTTGCGAAGTTCCGGGTTTGGGATCTTTGTTTTGGGGAGGGAGGGTCTATAATCTCAAGTTCGTCCCCAGACAAGCGATCGACCGGCAATCGCAGGTCGTGATTCATGAATGGAGCAAGGAGCATTTCGAAAATGGCCAAAGGCAGTACGCAGTCAGAAAGCGGCACAAAATTGTCGCCGTTCAAGAACGAACGGGTCTTCCCGGGTGTGGACGACCCGAAAATTCGCGAGGCATTTCCCCAGGCAATTGCCAAGGTTCGCGGCCAACTCGGCAGGGTCTATCCCCTGTACATCGACGGCCGCGACGTCACGACGGACGCCACGCTGGATTCCACCAACCCGGCCAATCCCGCCGAGGTCATCGGCAAGGTCTACCAGGCCGGCCGGCCTGAGGCGAAGCAGGCGTTGGACGCGGCGGAACGGGCGTTCCTCACCTGGCGGGATGTCGCCCCGGCCCAGCGCGCCGGTTATCTCGTCAAGGCGGCGAAGGTCGCCCGGGAGCGGATGTTCGAGTATGCCGCCTGGCAGGTCCTCGAAGAAGGCAAACAGTGGGCCCAAGCCTACAACGATCTGGCCGAGGGCATCGACTTCCTCGAATACTACGCCAGAGAGATGATCCGGCTCGGCAAGCCGCAGGACACGGGCACCTACGCCGGCGAGAAGAACTACTACTTCTATCAACCCAAAGGCGTGGCCTTGGTCATCGCGCCGTGGAATTTCCCGTTCGCCATCGCTTGCGGCATGTGCGCCGCCGCGATCGTCGCGGGCAACCCGGTTGTCTTCAAGCCTTCGAGCCAGTCCATGGTCGTCGGACATCACCTCGTCGAGATCTTCCGCGAGGTCGGCCTGCCCGATGGCGTGTTCAACTTCCTGCCGGGCCCCAGCTCGGCCATCGGCGACTATCTCGTCGACAGCCCCAAGGTCGCCGTCATCGCGTTCACCGGTTCGATGAACGTGGGCCTGCGAATCATCGAGCGGGCCGGACGGACGCCGGAGGGCCAGACTTCGGTCAAGCATGTCGTTTGCGAGATGGGCGGCAAGAACGCTGTCATTCTCGACGAGGAGTTCGATCAGGATGCGGCGGTTCGCGACGTCCTGTACTCCGCCTTCGGCTATCAAGGCCAGAAGTGTTCGGCCTGCTCCCGCCTGATCGTTCACGATAAGGTCTACGACCGCTTCGTGCCCAAGCTCGTCGAGGCCGCGAAGAAGCTCAAGATCGGCCCGGCCGAGGACCCTGCCAATTACATGGGCCCCGTGATCGACGCCAAGGCCCAGAAGACCATTTTGCAGTACGTCGAACTGGCGGCCAAAGAGGGCCGAGTCCTGTACCGAAGCGAGGTCCCCAAGACCGGCTGCTATGTCCCCATGACGATCGTGGAAGGCATCACGCCGCAGAATCGCATGGCCCAAGAGGAGGTTTTTGGCCCGGTGCTGTCGATCATGCGGGCGAAGGACTTCGACCAAGCCTTGGAGTGGGCAAACTCGACGCGATTCGCGTTGACCGGCGCAATCTTCAGCGCCAGCCGCGAGCATCTGGACAGGGCCGTGCGGGAGTTCCGCGTGGGCAACCTGTATCTCAATCGCGGCAGCGTCGGGGCTCTGGTGAAGGTTCAGCCGTTCGGCGGCTTCAAGATGTCCGGCGGCGGCACCAAGGCCGGCGGCCCGGACTACCTGCTCCACTTCATGGACCCCAGGGCCGTGACGGAGCAACCGTAGACAACGCCAGACAATGATGAACCAATAGAAAAGGCGACCCCCGCGATAAAGCAGGGGTCGCCTTTTTTGTTGTCACTCAATTGCCTGCGAGACTCAGAGAGCCACGATTATGGCTTGGCCGGGGCGAGGCTCGCCTCGGCTGTCCCGCCATAGAGCCCCATGTCGATCCGGGAGTTGGTCGCCGCGCCGCCCTGCGGGGCCGTCAGAGGCTCGGCCAGCAGTTCGGCCGTCGGATCGCCGGCGTCGATGCACGGGCTCGTGACGTCGTCCGACACCCAGGAACTCGTGCCGCTGCTCCACCGCCAGCCCTGGCTCTTGAGGTGGTAATCGCCCGCGGTCCAGACATCGCCCGCCCAGACGCCCTGCGAGACGAACCGCGGGTCGGCGTCGATGTTGCCTTCGCCCTGCCAGCCGCCCTGGACATCGCTATAGGTGGCCACCGTTCGCGTGCTCTTGATCTGAGCGCCGCCGACGGCACGATTGAAGTACACGATCGAGCTGGTCACTGTCGGTGCGTAGGCGTCGACGCCCTCGAGAGCGTTCTCGACGATCGTGCAGTTGATGGCGTTCGGCTTGCCGCCGTGGATGCCCTGGCCGCGGTTGCCCGCGATCAGGCAGTTGCGAATGATCGCCTCATTCTGTCGAACCGTGCGTCCCTCGGAAGCGCTGGACATCTCGATGCCGGCGGCGCCATTGGCGACGATCCGGCACTCTTTGATCGTGGGGTTGCACTGGCCGACCAGTCTCACGCCGGCCCCCATGCTGGCGGTCACGACACAGCGATCGACCGTGGGCGCGCTGCTGTAGCAATAGATCCCTTCGTTGCCGCCGGTGATGGTGAACCCGGCTAGAACGCTGTCGGCCTCTTCGCGCGAGCCGAAAGTCACCGCGCTGCCGTCGCTCTTCAGAACGGTCGCGGCGACGACCGCCGGATCGTCCGGGTTCTCGGAGCGGATCGTCACGCCCTTGCCGGCGAAGTCGACCTTCTCCTCATAGAGGCCCTGGCTGACGACGATCTCGTCGCCCTCGTTGGCGTCCGTGACCGCATGCTGCAGGTAATCGTATCGCAGGCCCGTCCTGGCGTTCTGCACGCGGCCATCGAAGATGGGATAGGCCAGGTTCAGACTCACTCCGTAGATGGGGCCGTAAGACGAGCTCATCCACACCAGATGACGGCCGTCCAGAACCGGCATGGTTCCCGCCTGCGAGGCGGGCATGTCGCTGTTCAGGACGCCGTAGCTGCGGGTGATGCACGCCAGCTTGATGGCGCCGCCCATCATGCTGCTGTCGACGTAGGCCACGAGCGGGCCGTCGATCGTCGCCTGCTGCTGCAGGCCGGGGCCCTTGGCCACGCCAAACTCCCGGATGTTCTGGAAGTCGGAGAGATCGGCGCCGTAGAGATCGCCCGAGTCGTTCCGCTCGTCGGTCCAGATCACCAAGCGACCCGAGATCACGGGATCATACTGGCGGGCCGGATCATCGCAGACCGTGACGACTTTGATGTTGCTCAGGTCCGAGATGTCCGCCGCGTAGATATCGCCCCGGCCTTCCCAGACGACGATGTCGCCGCTGATGTCGACCACGCTTTCCGCATCCGCGAACGGATTGGACAGGGGCACCGGGTCCCGTTGGCCGACGTTCGTCGCCACGGTGAAGTAGACCGGTTTGTCGAGGTTGCTCACATCCGCGCCGCAGATGTCGTAGGGCATGTTGTACCACTTGTCGGACACTCCCCTGTCGATGCCCGCATGTTGCACCCACACAACCTTCTTTCCGGACACCGCCGGATGGCTGTAAGAGGCCTTGTCGCTGCGGTTTCGCAGGGTCAGAGGCAGGCCGCCGGCGCCGCGGATGAACACGCTGGAGCACACGGGGCCGGTCATCTCGTTGTACGATATTCCGCCCGCCCAGACGACGATGTCCCCGTCGATCTTCGGCTGCAAGGCGTAGACGCCCGAGGCCAGCGTCTCCAGCTTGCCCGTCGTCATGTCCTTGTACACGAGCTGCAGGTCGCCCTGCGTTGTCTGCATCGCGTAGGCGACCTTCATGCCGGAGATGTCGGGCTGATAGGGGCCGTAGCCCTGGCCGGGCGCGACATCGAACTCTTCGCCCGTCGCGGTGACCGGGACGACGATGTACCGAACGCGGCTCGGCTCGCTTTGGGCGAAACCGTCGCTGACGACCAGTTCGAAGATGTATTGCCCCGATGCGCCGGCGACGAACGACGGAGTCGCCGTCTCGGCGTCCTGCAGGTCAACCGGCTCGCCTTCCACCTGCCTCCACTGATAGGTCAGCCGATCGACGACGTCCAGGTCGGAGGATTCGGTCCCGTCGAGAGTGGTTCTGGCGGAGGCGCCGCAGATCCTGTCGATCCCCGCGCTGGCCACCGGCAGACGGTTGGTCGCCACGAGGACCAGGACCTGGTCGGGCTCGCCCTGATACCGATCGTCGCCGACGACCAGTTGGAAGACGTACTGGCCGAACTCCGTGGGCGTGAACGCAGGCTTCTCGGCGGTCGCGTCGTCCAGCGTCGCCGCGGGCCCGCTCACCTGGGTCCACTTGAAGGTCCTGACCCCGTTGGCGTCGTAGAAGTAGCTCTGCCCGCCGTCGAGCGTCACGGCTTGGAGCGGCTCCAGAACGTGCTGGTCGTACCCGGCGGACGAAACCGGCTTGACGTAGCCGACATACTCATCGGCCCCGATGTCGATCCGGGCGGCGTACACGCGGTTCTGATTGTCGATGTCCTTCGGACTGGCCGCCGAGGCGTACGCGGGATTGCCCGCGTTGAGGCAGGGCGATTCGAAGACGAGGTGGTAGTCCTTGCTGAAGGCGGCGCTCACGAACTTGGGGTCTTCGCTGATGTTGCCGCTCTTGCCCGTCAGGTCGTAGGTGCCGTCGGTTCCAAGCTCTCCGGTCTGCTGATCCATGTACATGTAGTTGCCGGGCGAGTTGTTCCAGAGGTCGTTGCAGGTGATGATCGCACCTTTCCAATCGCCCACCATGAGCATGCCGCCGCCGGTCGGGGCGCCGCAAATGATGTTGTTGATGACCTTGGTGTTGCCCAACTGCGGCTCGAAGATGACATAGGCGTTGCCGCCCCTGCCGTCGCCCGGACCCTGATTGCAGTTGTTGTTCACGATCGTGTTGTTGATCAAAGAGCCGCCGATCATGCAGACGCCGCCGCCGACGTAGCCGGAGTTGTCATAGATGATATTGTTGCTGACGACCGCCTGACCGATGTAGATCATCACGCCGCCGGCAGCGAAACCCACGTTGTTTCGGATGACGTTAGGGGTGATGGTGGCGTTACTATTGATACAGGCGATACCGCCGCCATAGGAGAGCTGGCTATCCGCATTCGTGTTGCCCAGCATGACGGGGCCGCGGTTGGAGGCGATGATGTTCTTCGTGATCGTCGGCGAAGCCCCTGAGCAGTAGACGCCGGCTCCCCAGAAGATGTTCTCGCCTTCGATGGTCTCGTTGAGGGTGCCGAAGCCGCCGGTGATGGTGAAACCCACCAGCTTCGCGGCGGAAGTCTCGCCATTCTCGAAAGTTACGGCGCTGCCGTCCCCGTCGGCGTTGATGATCGTGTAGCCGACGATTCCGCGGTCGTTGGGATCGGTGCTCGTGACAGTGATGTCCCTGCCGCCGAAGTTGATGGTCTCATAGTACACGCCCGGCGAGACCACGACTGTGTCGCCGTCCACGGCCGCCTCGATACCCGATTGAATGCTCGGATATTCGCCCGGCACCTTCAATGTCGCCCCGGACGCAACGACGGCCGCCAGACACAAAGCCACCACGCTTGACGATACGACCCTCTTCATACGTACGCCTTTCCGAACCGAAAGCCCATTTGGAGCAGGAATAGCAAGGTGGGACCTGCCTCCGATAGCCTGCCAGTACGGTATGATACCCGAAATGAGCGGCATTTTCAAGATGCGCCGCCACCGTCCCAGACAGACTCCCGGCCTTGCCACGAACACTCACAGTATCTGTGTTACCAGACGCACAAAAAGCGACATTATTACCCGAAAAGGAGGCGGGAATGGCAAATATTTGCCGGAGTAGGCGCTTTAGAGGATGTCGAGGTGACGCGGAGGAGAAGATCGGACCGTCAGACGGCGACGTACGACCCGGCGACGCCAAGTCGTAAATCGCAAATGGTAAATCGTCAATCCTGGGCCCCTTTTCCCCGCTCCGGCACCGGCAACCCCAGCTCCACAAGGACCTTCTTCATGTCCTCCCAGACTCGTCGGCGGTTGTCGGGGGTATAACTTCGCAGCAGGAAGGCCGGGTGGTAGGTGGCTATCAACTTGATGGGCGGCCGGCCGATACCGTTGCAGTATTCTTGGAACTCGCCGCGGAGCTGGCCGATGGGCCGGTTCGTGTTCAGAAGCGTCCGAGCGGCGTGCGCCCCCAAGGCCACGATGACCTCGGGGTTGAGGATTTCGATCTGTCTCTGCAAGAACGGCAGGCAATTGATGATCTCATCCGGCCGGGGTTCCCGATTCTCCGGCGGCCGGCACTTGAGGATGTTGGCGATGAAGACTTCCTCGCGTTTGAGGCCGCAGGCTCCGATGATCTTGTCGAGGAGCTGGCCCGCCCTGCCGACGAACGGCCGACCCTGGGCGTCTTCATCCGCCCCCGGGGCCTCGCCCACGAACAGGATGCGGGTCCTGGGATTGCCCTCGCCGGGCACGGCGTTGGTCCGGGTCCCGGCCAGTCCGCACTTATGACACTGGCGGGCCTCCTGGGCGATCGTCTCTAGTTCCTTGACGGCATCGACAGGAGTTGTCCGCCTCGGCATCTGTACCTCCAAACTTGGCGTCTCTTCACTCGGGGGCTCGCACGCAACGGCAGGCTGGGAAGCGACGGACTCCGCGGGGAAGGCGACCGCAGGAGCCGAAGGCGAAGAGCCCTCGCTCCGGGGCTTGCCCTTCACGGCGAATCCCGTGAAGAAGCTCTCCATTTCGAGGTGCTGGCGAACCACCTTGTTCAGATCGACATCCTGGGCCATGCGAGCATTATAGCAGGCCTTTCCCCTGCGGACAATCGAAACCCGCACCATGCGAGCGCACGGGCGTACCCACATATTCCGGCAGACCGACCGGGAAGTCTACCGCTTCGGACCTCCGGCATGAGACGCGAGCGAAGCACTCGCTTTAGGGCGTGCGAAGCACCCCTTGTGCTGGTGGCTCCAATGCGACAAACTCCCGCGGCGCAGCAGCGGACCCCGGATCAGTCCGTTCCTTCCTCTGCCCATCCGCACAGACCAACCCTGTGCCGGAAGGATCAGTCGCACCCGAGTGCGTCGTGCCCCAACTCAAGCTACTTTTTCAACTCCCGGGCGACCTCGGCGAACTTCTCAACCGCAAAATCCAGGTCCTCGCGGGTGTGGGCCGCCGAGACCTGCGTCCGAATGCGGGCCTTGCCCTGCGGAACCACCGGGTACGAGAACCCGATGACGTACACGCCCTTCTGCAACAGACGCTGCGCCATCTCCTGAGCGAGGGTCGCGTCGCCGAGCATGATCGGCGTTATCGGATGATCGCCCGGCAGGACCGTCAGGCCGGTCGTGGCGATCCGCTCGCGGAAATACTGAGTGTTGTCGCGCAGGCGATCCACAAGTTCCGTCGAGCGATCGAGCAGCTCCAACGCCTTCAGCGAGCCGGCGGCGATCGCCGGGGCCAGGGTGTTCGAGAACAGGTACGGCCGGCTCCGCTGGCGGAGCATCTGGATGATCTCCTTGCGCCCGGAGGTGTATCCGCCGCTGGCCCCGCCCAGGGCCTTGCCGAAGGTGCCGGTGATGATGTCCACCCGGCCCATGACGCCGCGATACTCGGGAGTGCCCCGCCCCGTTTTGCCGATGACGCCCGCCGCGTGGCAGTCGTCGATCATGACCAGGGCATCGTACTTGTCCGCCAGCTCGCAGATTTGATCGAGCTTGGCGACGTAGCCGTCCATCGAGAAGACGCCGTCGGTCGCGATCAGGCGGAATCGGAACGACTTGGCCGACTTGAGCTTTTCCTCGAGGTCCGCCATATCGCTGTTGTTGAACCGCAGACGCTCGGCCTTGGACAGCCGCACGCCGTCGATGATGCTGGCGTGGTTCAACTGGTCGCTGATGATTACGTCCTCGGGCCCCAGGAGTGTCTCGAAGAGCCCGCCGTTGGCGTCGAAGCACGAGCTGTAGACGATCGTGTCTTCGGTGCCGAGGAACCGCGTGACTGCGGCCTCCAGGTCCTTGTGGATCTGCTGGGTCCCGCAGATGAATCGGACAGAGCCCAGGCCAAAGCCCCACTTTTTGTAGCTCTCGCGAGCGGCCTTCACCACCTCGGGATGGTTGCCCAGCCCCAGGTAGTTGTTGGCGCACATATTGACGACCGATTGCCCGGTCGAGACCTTGATCCGACTGCCCTGCGGACTGGTGATGACCCGCTCGGGCTTCTCCAACCCGGCCCGCCGAATCTCTTCGAGCTGACCGGTCAAGTAATCCTTCATATTGCCAAACACGTTCACATCCTCCTGATGGGTGACATGCATGTCGTCTAAATTCGAAGCACGAAATTCGAAATCCGAAACAAATCCAAAGAAGCAAGCTCAAATGACCGAAACGCTGTCGCCCACTCGATACTCCGTTTTGGATTTCGAGCTTTGGTCATTCGTGCTTGTTTCGAATTTCGCAAATTCAGATTTCGAGATTTCGGTTTATGCTCCATTCTTCCAGGTCAACACGACTTTGCCCGAATTGCCGGAACGCATCGCGTCGAATCCCTTTTGGAAGTCCGTGTAATGGAACCGGTGCGTGATCAGCGGCGTGATGTCCAGCCCGCCCTGGATCAGCAGCGTCATCTTGTACCAAGTCTCGTACATCTCGCGGCCGTAGATCCCCTTGATCGTCAGGCCGTTGAAGACGACGAAATCCCAATCGATCTCCGTACGAGGCAGAATGCCCAAGAGTGCGATCTTGCCGCCGTGGGCCATGTTGGCGATCTTGCCGCGGAGAGCCTGAGGACTGCCCGACATCTCCATACCGACGTCGAAGCCCTCTTTCATGCCGAGCCTCTTCTGCGCGTCCTCGATCGTCTCCGTCCGCATGTCGAGCGCAAGCGTCGCCCCGGCCTTTCGGGCCAGCTCCAAACGGTACGGATTGAGGTCGGTCACCACGACGTGGCGGGCGCCAACTCGTTTGGCGATGCCGGCGGCCATGCAGCCGATGGGCCCCGCCCCCGTGATCAGAACGTCCTCGCCGACCAGGTTGAAGCTCAGCGCCGTGTGGGCCGCGTTGCCCAGCGGATCGAAACAGCTCAGAACATCGAGCGAAATAGCCGGGTCGCAATACCAGATGTTCGTCACGGGCACCGAGATGTACTCGGCGAACGCCCCGTCGCGATTGACGCCGATCCCCCGCGGCGAGTTGCACAAATGCCGCCGGCCGGCCAGGCAGTTGCGGCACCGTCCGCAGACCACGTGCCCTTCTGCGCTGACCAGGTCGCCCACGTGGCAATCGTGGACGTTGCTGCCGATCTCGACGATCCGTCCGACGAACTCGTGCCCGATCGTCATGGGCACCTTGATCGTCTTCTGGGACCAGGCGTCCCAGTTGTAGATATGCACGTCCGTGCCGCAGATCGACGTCTTGACGACCTCGATCAACACATCATTGATCCCGATCGCAGGGACCGGGACATCCTCAAGCCAGAGGCCGACCTCGGCCTTACGTTTTACGAGTGCTTTCATGTCCATTTTGCAGGCCCAGACAAGGGCATGCGTCATCCTTCAAAAACCCAGTTTATGCAAATGCTTTTCGCAGGAGAGCCAGGCCCTTCGGGATGGCGGTTCGCCAGTCCTCGTTGCCTTCGAACTCCAGCGAGACGTAACCTTGATAATTGGCTTTCTTCATGATCTGGCCGATCCGATTGTAGTCGAGATCGAGCGTGTACCAGAGGCCGCCGCCGTAATAGGTCTTGGCCTGCATGAAGACGGTCTGCGGCGCGCACATCGCGAGCTTGTCGTACGGATTCTCGAGGAAATTGCCCGTGTCGAGCAGGATCTGAAGCCAGGGCGACTTGATCGCGTTGACGATTCGAAGCAGGCCCTCCGGCGTGCGGGCCAGACCCCAATGGTTCTCCAGGCCCAGGATCACGCCGCACTTCTCGGCGGTCGGCAGGCACTTCTCGATGCTGTCGATCACCCACTTGAATCCGTCCTCCTCGGTGTAGCCCGGCAGAACGGGCTCGATGCCCCGATTGGCCATCAGGTCGTCGAAGCTCGCGGTCGTGTTCCAGCGGCCGGTGTTGAGCCGCACGATCGGGACGCCGAGCCGGTAGGCGACTTCCATCTGCTTGATGGTCTTGTCGACGTTCTCCTGGCGGGTCTTCGCGTCCGGCCAGACGAAGCCCTGGTGCGTGGACAGCGAGCACAGGTCCATGCCGTTGATCAGGGCCCGGCGCTTGAGCATCTGCAGGTAGCCGTTGTCGACGTTCTCTTCGCCGTCGATCTGGCGGAGCAGGATGTCCACGCCGTCGAAGCCCATGCGGGCGGCCTCGTCGATGCACTGCTCGATGGGCATCTTGAGCCCGTCTTTGAACCGCCAAAACGAGTACGTGGCGACCGCGATGCGATTGCCGCGACGGGTCTGCGATTCGGGCGCCGCGTTCTGGGCGGCCCGACCGGTCGTGGCGACCCCGGCCAGAGCGGCCACCGATCCAGCGATAAATGCTCTACGATCAACCTGCGTCATACTCCTGCTCCTTTCCACCTCGTCAGTGAGAATGTGGATCGACCTGTGATGTGGCGGACGGCGGGAATCATCCCCCCGATCAACAAACGAATACCCGCCATCGCACATGCCCGGATATGTTAGGTCAATTCGGGCGGTCTGACAAGAGCCCCGATGCGGATTTGTGCGGCCGCCTGGAGGAAGCGAGGCATGGCATAGTCGAAGAATTGCCGGTAGCTCTCGCAGAAGTAGCTCTCGCGGTCGTAGGCTGTAGGCTGTAGGCCGTAGGTTGTAGGCGTCTCCGGCCTACGGCCTCCTGCCTCCAGCCTGTCTTTCATGCACCCGCCCCGGCACACCGCCAGGTGCCGGCAGATGAGGCACTTGGTCGCCAGATTGCTCTTGCACCGCGCGAAGGCTTTCTTCTGGGCACAGGCCGCGAGCTGCTCGATCGGGGTTTCCAGGAGATTGCCCAGCCGCCACTTGGGCTCGACGAAGAAATCACAGGGGAAGACGTCGCCCTGGTGCTCGACGACGACGTACTGGCTGCACTGGCGGTCGAAGGTGCAGATCGTGTGCCGGCCGGCGATGCAGTGGGTCAGGATCGAGTCGAAGTCGCGGATGCTGAGCTTGTCGGGGCCGAACGCCATCCACCTGTCGAAGAGCCGGCACAGGAAGTCGCCGTACTGCTTCGGCGTCACGGAGAATTCGGCGACTGCCCCGCTCTGCGGGTCCACCTCCACGCAGGGGATGAACTGCAGGTACCGAACGCCGAGGCCGATCAGGAAGTCGAGTATCTCGTCCGGATGGTCGGCCGTCAGACGGTTGATCAAGGTCAGCGTATTGTACTCGACGCCGAACTCCCTCATTCGGGCGATCGCGGCCATGACACGGTCCCACGTGCCGTGCCCGCCGAGATCGAGTCGATAACGATCGTGCAGGTCCCTGGTCCCGTCGATGCTGACGCCGACGAGGAACTTGTTCTCGGCCAGGAATCGGCTCCATTCCGGATCGTTCAGAAGAACCGCGTTGGTCTGGAGCGAGTTGCCAGCCTCCTGGCCCGCTACGCCGTACCGCTTCTGAAGCTCGACCGCCCTTTTGAAGAAATCCAGCCCCATCAAAGTCGGCTCGCCCCCCTGCCAGGCGAAACCCGACATCTGGAATCGCAGGCCGAGGTAATTCTTCACGAGTCGTTCGAGCACGACGTCGCTCATCCGCTGTCGGCCGGAGCCGATCTCGGACGCGCGGGATTTGTAGAAACAATAGCTGCAATCGAGGTTGCAGTCGGAACCGGAGGGCTTGATCAAAAGCGAGAACTGCTGCATGCTCACGTTCCGTTATAGCGTAGGGTGTGCCATGCACACCATCTTCATCTCATCCGGGTCATTGTCGGTGTGCACGGCACACCCTACTTCTGGACCCGTTCGATCCGCACCGTCCACGTGTCCTGCATCGCGGGCTTCTCGGCGATCAGGAGGATTCGCGTGAGCTGCTCGGGCCAGACCTCGCGGAGGCGAGCGTCCTCGACGGGAACCGTCTCCACTGTCGGCTTCAGCCTGCTCCCATCGTACACTACCTGCATAGCCAGCGGAGGTTCGTCGGAATCCACCGCCTCCAGCAGGAGCCGACCGCTCCCCGCCTCGCTCACTTTGCACGGCGTCACGAGGTTGAGCGAGATCCGGCCGACCGGCTTGTCCAAGGCATATTCCTCCGTGACAGTAACGCCCCGCCCGCGATTGAGCCGCACGGTGCGAACCCACGACTTCAACCCCGCCTCCCGCGGATACGCGCCGGCGATGTCGAGCTTCAACTGGGCGTGATCGTCGTCGGCCTCGTACTGCACGTCCCGGCCCGCGAATTCCCGGCCGGGGCTCTGCATCAGCGTGTCGATGGTCGGCAGATTGTGCCACGCCGACTGCATCGTCCAGATCTCGTACCGGCGGGAACTGAAGGTTTTGCGACTGTAGGTCTCGACGCCGATGTCGATCAGGATGGGCCGGCCGTCCACGTAAACAAGGAAGTTGCCGACGTCGTTGTGGTTGTGGCTCTCGGCGTTGTGGCCGCCCTTGGCCGCGACGAAGTAGCAGTTCGAGGTCCCCTCCAGGCACCGGGCCGTCATCACCTGGATTCCGTCGAGCCAAACGTCCCTGGGCAGCGGGGCCTTCGCCTGGGCGGCTGTCAACTCCGCGGCGTGGAAGATCTCCGGCAGATACCGCCCCACGGTATAGTCCTTCGCGCCGGCAAACCCCTTCTGCTCGCGACTGTGAAGATATGCACCGAACGCCGCGAGCCGGTCGTCGCCGATCC
>JBDKUU010000017.1:0-2367 GCA_039679525.1 Phycisphaerales bacterium
CGATCGGCCTGCTGATGTACTACAACCTGATCCAGCAGTACGGTGTCGAGCGCTTCTTCAAGGACTTCCACAAAGCCGGCGTCAACAGCGTCCTCGTGGCGGACCTGAGCATCGACGACGCGGACGAGGTCCTTGTCCCGGCCAAAGCCGCGGGTCTCGACTCCGTGTTCATGGTCACGCCGAACACCGCCCTGGACCGGATGGAACGAATCGCCGCCCGAACCACGGGCTTCGTCTATACGGTTTCGCTGCTCGGGGTCACCGGCAGTCGCGAGGCTCTCTCCGGCGCCGCCGACGGACTGGTCCGCCGGCTCAAGGGTCTGACGGACGTGCCCATTTGCGTCGGCTTCGGCGTCAGCAAGCCGGAGCATGCGCAAACCATCGCGGACGCAGGTGCTGACGGCGTGATTATCGGATCCAGGCTGGTGTCGATGATCGAGAACAATCTCGGCAAGCCGCAACAGGCCATCCGGGAGATCACGCAGTTCCTCGGCGAGGTAAGGACGGCGTTGGCCGCGAACTGAGCGGGCGCGGCTCGGTCCGCGTCAATCCAAGAACTTCCTGTAGCCCGCGAGAGTAACAAAGTGTACACTGGCCCGCCGGGCAACTGAGGTATTTCGGGCCACGCCCGGCTTGGGACCCTGTTCCCGGTGGCCTGGAGCAAGCAAGATAGAGTTCAGTCAGGGAGGACTACGAAATGAACAGGATTGTCGTTTCACTTGGTGCATCATGGATGATCCTGATGCTGGCTTCGACGTCGTTCGCACAGACGTCGGTGGAGAAACAAGGGAAATCGCTCGGACGTCGTCAGACGGCCGTCGCGCCCGCGGACTCCAATACGCCGGTGCAGCGGCCCGTCCTGCAGAGGCAGCAATACGCCCGGCTTCAACAACAGATCGACGATCTCAAGGCCGCCCACCAGGACCTGATCGACCAGTTGCAGGCCCTTCGTAAGGTCGCAGTCAAAGAGAAGGCCAAGAAGACCACCAGCGAGATCGACGCTCTGATCGGCAAGCGTCAAGAAGCGTTCCAGAGCTCGCTGCTGAAACTCGAACAACAACAGCAGCAGTTGCAGAGGCCCGGCCGCACGAGAACGCCGCGAACCGGCAACGTGGGTCAGCAATCCCAAAGCCGCCAGGCCCCCGATTTCGTGTTGGACAGCTTCGACGGAAGGAACGTCCGACTGTCGAGCTTCAAGGGCCGCATCGTGGTCCTCGAGTGGATCAATCTCGACTGCCCCTTCTCCAAGTATCACCATGAGACCGTCAACACGATGGTGAACCTGGCGGAGAAGTACAAGGGCAAAGAAGTCGTCTGGCTGGCCATCAACAGCACGCCCAACACGACGCCCGAGGCCAATCGGGACTTCGCCCAGAAGCACAAGCTGCCGTACCCGATCCTCGACGATCGGTCCGGCCTGATCGGCAAGCAGTACGGCGCCCGGAACACGCCCCAGATGTTCGTGATCGACAAGGACGGGGCCATCGCCTATGAAGGCGCGATCGACAACGCCCCCACGAATGCGAAAGAGCCGACGGCCGGGACGGTCAACTACGTGGACAAGGCCCTCTCCGAGCTGTTGGCCGGCAAGAAGGTCAGCACGTCGGCGACTCCTCCCTACGGCTGTGCGATCAAGTACGGCGGGAAATAACGCCCGAATCATCTCGCGACAAATCCAAGGCTCTCTTCCGCCGGCGAGTCCTCCCATCCGGGAATCTTGCTGGCGGGAGAGAGCCTTTCTCATTAGAATACCTCCACCGGCATAGGAGTGCCCAAGGCCGTCCGGCCGGGTGTCGCGACCAAAGTCCATGAAAGGAGGCAACACATGGAGACCACTTCACGAAACACCGCACGGTTCACGTATGTCCTGATCGGCTGCATTCTTGCGATGTCGCTCTCGGCGACCGCCCAGGCTGCGGAACCGCTGAAACTGACCTACATCGACCTTGTCAATCGACTGACCGATCTGGAGTACCCGGCCACGCTGCCCCTGCCCGGCGAGAAGTGCCTCCAATGGTCGAGCTGGGACCGGGCCAGCAAGTACGACGAAGCCTCGGGCCAGTACGTCAAGTGGGACGCCAACGGCGACGGCGACGGCTTCATCCGCAAAGAAGGCGATGAGCTGGTCTTCGCGGAGATCGAAGGCCCGGCCGTCATCTGGCGGACCTGGTCGGCCCTGGCCAAGGAAGGCCACGTGAAGATCTATCTCGACGGACAGCCTGAGCCCGCCGTGGACCTGCCCTTCATCGGCTACTTCAACCGCGAGAACACGCCGTTCGTGTTCCCGGCCCTCGTGCACGAGGCGGCCCGCGGACAGAACTGCTACGTCCCCATCCCCTTCCAGAAATCCTGCAAGATCACGGCCAG
>JBDKUU010000018.1:0-9621 GCA_039679525.1 Phycisphaerales bacterium
AGGCCTGGGCGGCGACGATCTGGCCGATCTGGCCGTCGTGGATTCGGCGGATGATCTCCTGATATTTCTTGCTGTGGCGACGCTGCGTGCCGGCGACGATGGAGAGGTTCTTCTGCTTGGCCAGTTCTCCGGTCTGGATCACCGAGCGAAGGCCCTTGGGGTCCACGCCGCCCGGCTTCTCCATGAACACGTGCTTGCCCGCCTCGATGGCGGCCTGCAAGTGCTGCGCCCGCCAGTGCGGCGGAGTCACCAGCAGGACCACCTGCACGTCGGTCGCGAGCACCTTCTTGTACGCGTCGAAGCCGACGAACTGCTTGTCAGCCGGGACCTTGAGGGCGTCGGGCACTTCTTTCGCGAGCGTGTCGAGCGAGCCCTTGAGCCGGTCCTCGAACAGGTCGCCCAGGGCGACGATTTCCACGCCGGGCGAGCTCCTGACGCAACTGATGAGGTCGCGGGTGCCCTGCCCGCCGCACCCGATGAGGCCGATGCGAACGGTGTCGGAACCGGCCGCGTACATCCGACTCGTCACGCCCAGCGACACAGCCGATACGGCCGACGCCTTGATGAAGTCACGACGAGAGACGCTGCTTGTGCCCATAAAGCCCTCTTCAATTTACTATTTACGATTTACTATTTGCGATTTGTTCGTCCATGGGTTCGCAGGTTTCCTGAGCCCCTCACAATTCGCGAATCCGGATGTTGCGGAACTCGACCCGGCTGCCGTGATTTTGCAGGCCGATGTAGCCGCGATCCCGCGTCAGGCCGGGGTGAGAGTCCGCCTTATACGGATAGTAGTTCACGTTCGTGTCGATGATCTTCTGGCCGTTCAGGACGATCTCGATCTGCGGCCCGCGGGCGGTGATGACCATCTCCTGCCACTTGCCGGCCTCCTTGCTGGCCCGCTCCGAGGGGGCCTGCACGTCGTAAATGCTCCCGGTGTACTGGTACGGATTGAGGCTCCGATATTCCTCGGCGTAGTCGTCGAGGATCTGGATTTCCATGCCGGTGTAGGCCGGGTCGCCCTCCAGGGGCGAGCGGATGAAGACGCCGCTGTTGCCGCCCGGCGGAACGCGAAACTCCAGCGACAGCTTGAAGTTGTCGTACTGGCGAAGGGTCGCCAGCCAGCCGCCGTTCTCCCCTTCTGTATAGAGGACGCCGTCTTTGAAATGCCACGTGTCCTGCCCCCCGCCGATCTGCTGCCAGCCGACCAGGCCTGTCGAGAGCAGATCCGAGCCCCGCGAGCGGGAAAACAGATGGGCTCCCCCCTGGCGGAACCGGGCGCACGAGCCCGTGCCGAGCGTCACAGACAACAGCAAAATTGCGGAAATTGCCTTCATCCTGTCCATATTCATCACTCCTCCTGATCCGGGTAAAGTTCTGCGGCCAAGGTACTCACGAGCCCGGCAAGCGTCAAGCGGATTCCGCTCTTCCACGACGCCCGGCGTCTGTGCGGGCTTTCGGGCATTTGGGGCCTGCGCAACCGATGGGTATTCAAACCAGGACGGTGGGCTCGGTTCGTAGTGACGCCGTAAGGCGTTATCTTCGCTCTTGTGCCGTGCAATACGTAAGAAGAGAGGATATGCCCTGACGGGCACACTACGAACAGGTTGCCCTCGATTCGACGCCTGCCAGGGTTCTCTCGCAGACACCAGCGCCGTGAAACATCCCCTGAGAGGGCGGGCAAATCAACGAAGATGCGCTGCCACAGGCTACTCGTGCTGGGTCTGCTGCGGACCCGTCGAGGCGGCCGGACGGGCGACCGGGGTTGCCATCGTGGCGGGGATCGAAAGCGGCGAGCCGTTGCGGCTGCGGTAGACCTTCGCCAATGCCTCGCCCGCCGCCGGCGGCGGACCGATCACCAGCTCGGGCGTATTGAAGAGCAGCGTGCACGACTCGTAGAAGTCGGGGTCTTCCTGGGGCAGGAGCAGCGGCTTGTGAGCTTTGCCCTCGGCGTCGATGTAGCTGATGAAGAGCCGAGTGAAGACGTCGTGCAGCCGCTTGCTGCTGAACACGATCCACCGGCTGTTGCTCGACCACGTCAGCCAGGACTCACTCTTGTCGCTGTTGATGTCGAGAGGCCGATAGGCGGGGCGTCCCTCCTGTCGCGGGGCCTGGAGATCCATGATGTACAGATCGCTCTCCTGTTTCCAGGTCGGAAAGTATCCGGACTCGAAGAGGCAGAACGTGAGCCAGCGGCCGTCGGGACTGACTCGCGGCATGCCGATGCTCTTGCCGGTCTGCTGTGCCGAGAGCACGGTTTCGATCTGGCCCCAGGTGTCGGTCTCGACATCGTAGGCGATGCGGACCAGATCGTATTGGATGCGATCGTACAGGGACGGCGGACTGGCCGTGCGGGCGGGCCACGGCCGCCGTGTGCAACAAAAGTACAGGTACTTGCCGTCGCCCGACCAGGCGGGCCAGGTCTCCAGGTACTCCTTGCGGGCCAGCTTCGGCTCGACCATGACTCGGTTCTCGTCGCAGCGATAGATCGCCAGCATCGAGTCGATATCGATCGTGTCGCGGACCTCGTTGCGGGCCGCATGGTAGAACATCGGGATGTTGTTCACCGCGTACACCGCCAGCCGGCCGCTGGGATGCCAGGATGTGTAGCCGAACTTCTTGTCGAGCTTGCGGATCTCGCCGTCGGCCATCAGGAGCGTCGCGGCGCCGTAGTTGTCCGAGCGGACGCCCAGCAGCGTCTTATCCCAGCGGTTCCGGCAGAAGCTGTGGCAGTTGAGACAGCCGTCCTCGAAGCTCTCGCTGCCGAGCACGACCGATTCCTTGAACGTGCTCAAGTCGCGGCGGTAGATCCCGATCCGGCTTTTCAATCGCACGTGGGTCAGGTGCATCTTGCGATAGACGAGACTGTCGTCGATGGCCTCCTGCGCGATGAGATTCGCGATCGACTCGAACCGGCTCCATTGGCCGCCGTCTCTTTGAACAAACACGTCGATACGCAAGTCCTGGCCTTTGTTCGCATCGAGCAGACGCCGCCAGGGTTCCAGCGGGATTCTGATCGCGCCGTCGCGGCTGGCGACCTCGATGGGTTCGCCCTGCTTGCTGGAGAAGCGGGCACAAAACGTGACGCCGGGCTCTTCGATCCTGAAATTCAGCGGAGCGATGTTCGGCGGGATGACCGATCCGCTGTAGTCAGGCCGAATGCGAGCCGGCCGGCCCGCCGGCGAGGAGTCCCCGATCTGGACCCGCAGGCCCGAACGCAACAGCGTCGCGGCGACGGCCAGCATGCCAATCACGGAAACCAGGAGGAGCAGGCGAATAGTGGAGTGTTTGTTCACGACCGGTCTCCTGGCCTGCTCATGTAATAGTAATAGAAGTAGGTGTCGCCGAACTTCTGTTTGAGCGACGACTGGACGGAAGCCCCGCCTCCCTGGCGGAACAGTCGAAGGAACTCATCGAGCTGCGTCTTGACCTCCGGCGAGACCGTCGGAGCCGGCACGTCGGCCGGCCACGTCCCAAGCGTCTGCGCCAAAGCGATCGCCTGTTCGTAGAGCCTGGGAATCCTCGTGAAGTTTCGCTGCTGGTACGAGCTGAACATGCGAGCGAAGCCGCTCAAGTCCTTCGACAGCAGCATGAAGGCGACGCCGCATTGATAAGCCATGCGATTCGCGGGGTTCTCCATCAGCAGGACGGTCAGCGTGTCGATGTCCCGCACCGAGTCGCCCTTGAGCATCACGCTCCGCCACCGCTGGATCTCCGCGTCCTCGGCGAGGTTGGGGTCTCGCTCGATGCGAGCCAGATCGCGGCTCGCCACGGACTGCCAGAACGGGACCCTCGCCAGCGACCGCAGATACACGCGGGCCGCGCCGATGTTGCCTTTGATCATGTTGATGGTCGCCAACCGATGGAGCAGGATCGGGCGTTCCCCGTAGATCTCCGTGCAAAGAACAAGCGAGTTCTCCGCCTGATTGATCAGGCCCAGGTCCAGGCACGTGTCGAACTTCTGCCAGAGCGGCTGGACCGTCGGATCGGTCAGCAGCAGCGCCGCCGGCTGCTGGGGGAACTGGAACATCTCGTCGCCCAGCTTGTCGACGTGGCACAGGGCACGGTCCACCGCGTGGCAAATCGTGTACTGGTACGGGCTGCGCCGGCCGAGGTCGAGCACCTGTTCCCACATCCCCCGCCGGGAAAAGTAGTCGGCGAGAAGGATGTTCTTCCTGTCCGGCGTACGACAAAGCAGTACGACCGCGGCGGTCACAATAGTCAGCGCGAGCGTCGAAACGTCCAGTCTGCCGGCCCAGCCCCCAAAAGGAGGTTTGGTCTTGTTTGAGGACGATACGGAACCACGAGCGAAACGCCAAATCCCCAGGACCGCGGCCGCCACGGGCAGAAGCAGATAGAGGGCCCGGACGGCCTTCACGACGCTCCGGAATGAGTTGCGGCTCAGGAGTTCCCACGACATCGGCGTCAGTCGGCAATAGGCGTCCGCGATCCGCTCTCCGTAGAGGAACCCTCCCACCACGTACGGCGCCATCGCCCCCAGCCCGACATGGGCCAGGGCAAGACTCGTTCGGCGTCTGATGAGAGACTCGTACAAGCCGCACACGACGACGAACACCAGAGCGGCCCCCGCCGCGATGACGTACAAGAACAGGCAGATGCCTATGAATGCGCCGATTGCACGGCCGTCCGTTCCCGGGGCGAGTTTCAGATAGAGGCACACGCCCAGGAGAGCGGCAAGGAGCCCCATCGTGGGCACGAAGGGGAATCCATATCGGCAGTAGACGCCGATCAGCGCCAGCGGAACGACGTACCGCAGACAAAGCAGACGCTTCGCTCCGAACGCTGCCAGAATGTACCCGGTGCATACGAAGAATCCCCAAGCCTGTGCCGTCATCACCAAGGCCCCCAGCCAGGAATGGAAGAGCGATTGAGCCAGCAAGGCGGAGAGGTATTCCACGATCCCGCCGGGATACGTGAGAAAGCTGCGGAAGAACTCCCCGCCGGTGTAGAAGCACGGGAAGTTGTCGACCCAGCCGCACCCGTGATAGAGCAGCCGAACGTCGATTCCGACGGCGAAATACAAAAGGAAGAAGGCGAAAAAGGCGAGACTTCGGAGAAAGCGGAATCGATCCGAGGACGCGGCCGGCTCCGGTCGCTCCATGTGCGGCGCGTCCGCCGGTCCGTAAGTCTGGGATTGTTGTTTGACACGGGGTCTATGCTTCGCCATCAGCGCCCCCGCAGACAGGGTTCTGCCTGACTCCGCCACGCGGGCATCGAACGCTCTATTGCTTCTTCGTACGGCACATCAACTCCAACCCTGTCGTTTCCCAGCATATCACAAGCCCCCACACGTTTTCAAGACCGCTCGTCAGCAGGTTTGTCGGATTGACCGCTCCATCGATGGGTTCGTATAATCGAGCATGAGTATTGTGGAATCGATTGGAGTCGCGATGCAGCGATGGACGTGTTTGGGCTACGGATTGATGTGCATTTTGGCGTGGCTGGGCTCTGCGGGCGGCTCCCGCGCCTGGGCGGACGAGCCCGGCAAGCCGGCGGTTCGCCAGTATCAATATCGAATCGTCGCATCGTATCCGCACGACCGGCGGGCGTTCACCCAGGGGCTCGTCTACGAGAACGGCCTGATCTACGAAGGAACGGGCCTCTACGGCCAGTCCACCCTCGCCCGGCGGGACCTCAAGACGGGCAAGGCCCTCAAGACGATCTACCTGCCCCGGGGAGACTTCGGCGAAGGCATCGCGATCGTTCCCGACCCCAACAACCGCTGGGGCGGCGACCGGATCGTCCAGCTCACGTGGCGAAACAGGAAGGGATATGTCTACAAAAAGGACACCTTCACTCTGCTCAAGGAGTTCACCTACCCCACCGAAGGCTGGGGCATCACGTATGACGGCGCCCGGCTGATCTATAGCGACGGCACCGCGACCCTGCGGTTCCTCGACCCGAACACGCTGGCCGTGACCGGGCGAATCGAGGTCCGAAACCAAGGTCGGCTCGTGCGGGACCTGAACGAGCTCGAATACATCCCCGGCCAAAGCGTGGGAGACGAGGCCGGAGGCAGTAGGCTGGAGGCTGGAGGCGCCGGCGGCCTGATCTTCGCCAACGTCTGGCCGACTGACGAAATCGTCGTCATCGACCCCAGAACCGGCCAGGTCACCGGCCGACTAGATATGTCCGCCCTCTACCCGCGTCCTGAAGATTCCGAGGACGTCCTCAACGGCATCGCCTGGATCCCCGAAACCGGCCATCTGCTCGTCACAGGCAAGCTCTGGCCGAAGATCTACGAAATCGAGCTGACGATACCTGGATCAACGAATCGTTCTCAGCGATGACCCGGCGTGAACGACTGGCGAACGTTCCTATAGCTGCCATACGATCTCACTTCTTCCTGGGGATTCGTCGCTGCCGCTTAGTCAGATCCACGATCTTGCCGTCGATCATCACGTAGACGGGCGTGCCTGTCTCGACACCAATCTGTAGGGCCCGTTTGGCAGCCCGGCGGAGCGCCGCTTCCGACGCGATAATATCGGGGTCACTGGAACCCAGGAGCTTCTTCTTCATAGGTTGTCTCCTGCGACAATCGGTACGGGGATCGGCCCCGAGTTGTCATACAGAATCCAGGTGTTCACGATTCCTCGATACAGGTGTTCGAAGTTCCGCAACCCGGCGTCAAACCGTCTACGGACAACCTCCTCAGGCACGTTGTGCCCCCCCTGCGCTGCACGTGCCGCAACCCTGGCAACAGCCAGATCCGCGGTGGGTAGACTGAGAAAGATCAGCTTCACGTAATACCCCGCCTCCCGCCAGCGGGGAATGGCTCTCGCGTAGTTTTGGCCGGAAAGCGTGGTCTCGAATGCGAAGCTTTCGCCGGCAAGCACCCGACGCTTGATCTCTTCCAGCATGATTCGACCTGCGCGCAAGGTCGCACGATCCGGGTCGAATGGCGACAGACCCGCTGCAATCAGATCCACATTGATGAAGTCCGGGCAGTCGGCCTCTTGCGGGAGAAACTCCCGGGCAAAGGTCGTCTTACCTGCCCCGTTCGGCCCGGCGATAATCACAATCTTCTTGCTGATTTTCATGTTCCTGCACCGCCTTCAGGATACAGAATTCCCGCGTTGAGGGGAATGACAGAAACAGGAATCTGTGTGGGAATCAATCCGCGTAGTCGTACGGCGGCTTGCCTTGCTTGCGGCGGACTTCGTTCTGCATCTGGCGGAGGGTTTGCGTGACTGTGTCGGCGAGCTGCTCGTTGGTCATGCCGGCGAGTTGCTGGGGCGACAGAGGCTTGCCGAACTGGACTACGATCGGACTGCCGGGGCGGAAGAGCTTCTTGTGGCGGGGCCAGGCTTCGAAGGCGCCTTCGACCAGGACCGGGACGACCGCCGCCTTCGAGCGGCGACAGAGCAGGCCGAAACCGGGTTTGAATCTCGCGATCCGGCCGTCCTCCGTCCGCGTGCCCTCGGGGAACAGGCATACCGCCGCGCCCTCGCGGAGACGGTCGATGACCAGCCGCATCACTGCGATCTCCGGCTTGTCCCGGCTGATGGGAATGGCGTTCACCGACGCGATCAGCGGACCGAAGAGCCAGTTCTTGAAGAGCGTGTCGCGGGCCATGTAGGTCACGTGCCGCTTGACGGAGATGCCGCAGAAGACCGGGTCCATGAAGCTCTGATGATTGCAGGCCAGGACGAACGCGCCGTCGCTGGGAATGTTCTCGCGGCCGTAGGCTCGGTAGCGGAAAAAGATCAGGGTGAAGACATGACACAGGGATCGAGCGATCCAGTACCAGATGGCCGGCGAGCGAGGCACCTTGAGCGACTCGTGGCCATGGTCCTTGGCTTCCGCCAGTCCGGCGCTCTGCCCGGGAGGGTCGGCGGATGCGGGAGCCGGCGTCTTGATCCGCTCTTCGACGGCGAGGTAGATTCGCTCGACCGATTGCTCGATGCTGGAATCGGTCGTGTCGATCCTCACGGCGTCCGGCGCGGGCTTGAGCGGCCCGACGGCCCGATTCTCATCGCTCTTGTCCCGGGCGTCGATGGCCTGGCGGAGCTGCTCCATATCCACGACGGCGCCCTTGGCCTGGAGTTCCGCGGCCCGCCTTCGGGCCCGTTCGGCCGGGTCGGCCGTCAGGAAGAACTTGACGCGGGCGTCGGGAAATACAACCGTTCCCTGGTCGCGTCCCTCGGTCACGATCTTGTCATGGTGCGAGGCGAAGGCTCGCTGCATCGTCACAAGCTGCTCCCGAATCCGTGGAGCCGCGGCGATGTGGCGGACCTTGGCCGTCAGTTCGGGATCGCGGATCGACTCCGTGACATCCTGGCCGTCGATCCGCACGAGCATCTTGCCCTGGGCGGCTTCGAAGTCGAACCGGTGCCTCTGCACCACGTCCAGCACCTGCCGCTCGTCGCTCAGATCGACGCCGTCGCGGACCGCCGCGAGGGTGACCGCCCGATACATCGCGCCGGTGTCGAGGAACGTGGCGTCCAGCCGCTCGGACAGCAATCTCGCCATCGTGCTCTTGCCGCTGCCGGCCGGACCGTCGATTGTCACTACCAGATCCGCCATCGGATTTACCGGGCCTCAGACCTCTCGCCGGAGACGTTGACGCTCTCGGCGGCCATGCACACGCCGCAGGCCTCGTTCCGGCGAGCGTCTCCAATCTTGACCGCAATGATGCTCGTGTCGTCCACCTGCCGGGCCAGGCCCGCGAACCGCCGGCGGTAGGCCAGCACGTTGCGGACCACGTGGTCGGCCGGGCAATCGACGAACCGGGCCGCCGCCTCCAGCATCCGCTCGCGGCCCCAGAGATCGTTGTTGAAATCCATCGCGTCGATCAGCCCGTCCGTGTAAAAGAGCAGGCAGTCGCCGTCGCGGAGCTCGACCGTCTCGATATCGTACTTGGCATGCGGGTCCACGCCGAGAACGAGCCCCCCCGCCGCAAGGTCCTGCATCTGTCCGTCCCGGATGAGCACCGCCGGCTCGTGGCCGCAGTTGCAGTAGGTCATGGTCTTCTCCGCCGCGTCGATCGTGGCGTAGTAGAGGGTGATGAACTCCCCCTCCTGGCACTCCATCGAGGCCAGCTTGTTGAAGTTCTCGATGGCGTTCCGCGTGCGGACGACGTTCCTCATCCCGCTGTTGAGATCGCCTGCCATCGGGCCGACGTCGCGGAGCACGTCGCGGAAGCCCTCGGTGTACGCCTGGACCGCTCCGCGGAACCAGCTCATCATGATCGCGGCGGGCACGCCCTTGCCGATGACATCGGCGATCGTGATGACCAGCCGGTCCTTGTTGATGGGCAGGAAATCGTAGAAATCGCCGCCCACGTCGAAGCACGGGATGTAGGTCGCCGCGATGTCCAGGCCCTTGATCTGCGGGGGCTTCTCCGGGATCATCCGCCGCTGGATCAGCCCGGCCAGCCGCATCTGCTCGGTGAACCGCTGAGCCTCGATGGCCTCGGCATACAGCTTGGCGTTGGTGATCGCCACGGCGCACTGGGAGGCGACCGCCCGGGCCACCACGATGTCGCTCGCCGTGAAGTCGCTCGGCTGGGGGCTGTACAGCCGCAAGACCCCGATGGACTTGTTGCGAAACTGCATCGCCACGGTCAACTGGCTGACGAGCCCTTCCTGTGCGGTGGCC
>JBDKUU010000019.1:0-3871 GCA_039679525.1 Phycisphaerales bacterium
GCCAGTCCGTGATTCGCAGGTGGCCCGCCTGGCGCAGTCTCAGGCAGAGAAACAAACACGCCCCGCCCAACCCCACCATCACGAGCATCCTCAGCGGCCACTTCCCTGCTGCCATTCACCGGTCCCCGTCAATACGATCCTTGCGACTCTGAACCAATCGCTCAGCCAGCGACGTCCCCTTAGTATACTCTCGCCAGGCAGCTTTCACATCCGCAAAAGAAGCTCTCTTCCTTGACTCCGAAATCCTTCGCGGCCGGATCAGTCCCAGGAACGGTCATGCACCTGCTTCACGCCTCAGATCGCCAGGTGCTCCAGCCAATCGATCAGGCGGGGTTCGTACAGCGTGTGACCCCAGACGTTGTACCAGGCGGCCCAGGTGTACAGGATGATGATCGGAACGAAGATGAACAGGGCCCAGCGTCGGAGGAACACCGTGACGCCGATGAGGGTCAGGAACTGCACGGCTTTGCCCAGCAAGGGTCCGAAGATCGGGCCGTAAGCCTCGGAGAACATCCGAACCGCCGGATGGCCCTCGGCCGCCGGACCGCGAGACAGCATGAAATAGATGGTCGACGCCATATCCGCCAGCGAGGCCAGAAGGACCAGGATCAGCAGGATGCGGTACTCGTGGACGTACCCGATCCAGTTCTCGCGGAAGCGAGTCGCCACATCCCGAAACGATCTCATCTGCGACATTCTCATCTCGTATTGCACTCCGCCTTTCCATACGGGGGCGGCTGGGACTGGAGCCCAAGGCTCATTCCCGAATATCGCACACGCGAAACACTCGACGGCCCATACTGTTACGCACGTCGCCGGTTTTCAAGAACGATCGCCGTCAACCGGCCGTACTCATTTTCGCTGGAGATGCTGGCGATGGCAAGAGCCAGAGTATCCAGGGCAGACAAGGAGACTGATTATGATCGACTATGTGACGCTTCTGCTGGTCAACATGACGGCGGGACTGGCGGTGCTGGCGTTCTTTCTGTTGTGGGGAATCGAACGCGAGAACCGCCGGGATTGGGCGCCGGCGTTCGGAATCTCGGGGCTCATTGGGACAGTCGCGGGACTGGCGATGACGTTCACCTGGCCCATTCCCGCGCCCTACAGCTCGGCGTACGGCGAGATGTCTGTGCTCCTGGGCGTGCTGTTCCTCGGGGCGGCCTGGGCCCTTCACTGCGGGTGGCAACTATATCCCCTGGGCATCTACGCCTTCTTTCCCGGCGTCGCCGCGGTCCTGATCGGCGTACGCATTTACGTGCTGTCGCTGACCGCCATGCCTCTATTGACCGCAGTGAGCTTCATCGTCGCCGGGTCCGGCGGCGTCTTTGCCGGCCTGGCTCTCTGGAAACAAAACGTCAGGGTCGTCCGCGTACTCGGCGGTCTCGTCATGTTGATGGCTGTTCTTCTTTGGGCCCCGACCACCTACATGTCCTACTGGATGCACATGAAAGTCCAGCCGGCCACCAGCGTTCGAACACAGAACTCCCAAGCCACGGCCGACACCAAAGGGCAGACGGATCAAGAGCAGCTACAGACGTCCCAGCCCTGATAGAGGATCGGGGAGACACGAGCAAACGTCACGACGTCGACGAACGGCCAGTCTCAGACGCTGCGACGTTGCGCGTGTCTCTATCGACGATCCTACCGCCAATCCAGTCTTTACCGTCCACCACCGCCTCCCGCTCCACCGGCCCCTCCGCCGGCGCCGCCACTCGTCGCTCCACCGCTGCCGCCAGATCGACCACCGGAGGAGCCGGCCCCCATCTGACCGCCGACTCTGCCGCCGCCCATCTGGCTCCGTTCCGTGCCGGCCCTGGGAGCCTGCTGCTGGAATTGGCCGCCCTCGGGCCGTTCGAACTGTTCTCGACCGCCGCCGAACCCCGGCTGGCTGAACGGCACCCCGAAAGCATCCGTTCCCCCATTGCCGAAGCCCTCGTCGCCAAATCGTTCACCCGCGCCCGGCTGGGTCTGCCGGAAGGAATTCGACCGATCGTCATAAGGCCGCACGCCAAACCCGCGGTCAAAGTCGTCTCGGTCTCGAAACCCTTGATCGAAGCCCGGCTGCGTGCCGAACCCACGGTCGAAATCGTCCCGGTCACCGAACCGCTGATCGAGGCCCTGCCGCGTGCCGCCTTGCCATCGATCGAAATCCCGGCTCCTGTCGAAGTCCCGCGTGCCGAAGCCCTGGTCGAAGTACGGCTGCTCGGATTCTCCCCAGCCTCCGTAGGGGCTCACGCCATAGTTGAAATCATCGGCATCCGAACGATATGGGTCGCCCATGCCCGGCCAGCCCTGCCCCGGCGTCCGCTGATAGTCTCTCAGGCCATAACCTTCACCCATCCCTTGGTCATAGTATGGCTGCTGCGTGGTTCCCCGCCAATCGTCACGGTCTTGCCGGCCGAAATCCTGAATCGCGCGGTCCTGCATCCCTTCATAATAGGGGCTGCGGAAGGACTCCGTGGCGAGGCCCTGTCTTACCCATGGCTGTTGACCGAACCCCTGCTGAGAGTTCAGCGGCTCGACCGACGTTTGCGCCTCCGCAGAGCCCGCCATCACGACCAGGCATACGCCTGCAAACGCTTCTGTCCACCGGATATGAACCATGGTGATCTCCTTTTCTCTTTCTGCGATCTTTTCTCGCTATTGTCCGCTCACGCTCACACGAATCCGATGCGAGGTTCAAGGCTCCTGCCCGGGAGAGACTTCGCCGCGGCGAGGTTCGCGGTCCGGCTCATCGGATCGCTGGTGCTCTCGATGCGACGATCGGCCGGAATCGCTCGATACCGGTTCCGATTCCACCGCCTCCTGCCGCTGTCCAAAGGGTTGTTTGGTGGGTTGACCCGGCTTGTGCCTCGGCCGTTTCGCGGTTGGCTGGCGGCCTTTGCCAGCCAAACAACGTACGCTGAAGTCCGCCTCGAAAGCAAACGTGCCTGATTCCATGCCCTATCCCTCGCATTTTCAATTCAGGTGGCACATCCGACTCGATGGCAGTCGCATGTGTCGGGCGAGACCGCCGCTCGCACATGCTGACCTTACGTGCGGCCGCGGCTGCTGCCTGCTGGAGGAATCTTCAAGCTGGCACATCCTTTTGCTGAGAGTCCCTGAGGCGTCGTTTTCAGCCCTTTGAAGATGCGAAGACGAGTCGAATGGAGGATCTTCCTCACCCGAGGACGGGAAACCCGGCTTCGGCGCAGCCGTATCGATCTTTGAGAACGGAAAGGGCGAATAAACTGACAAGCAGCGACGAAAATGCGGGAAAGAGAGAGATAACAATGGCAGACGAAACACGTTCGAGTTTGAGGACCGTGGATATCATAGCCATGGTCTTGGTCCTTATCGGCGCGATCAACTGGGGCCTGATCGGCCTGTTCTCTTTTGACGTGATTGCCGCCATCTTCGGCCAGATGACGGCTGTGAGCAGGATCGTCTACACCCTGGTTGGCGTAGCCGGCGTCTACGCGATCTTCGCGTTGCCGAGCATGCCGAGGCGATGGAGCCTGGCCCCCCATACGGAGGCCGCGCGTGAGCGTGAGCACGTTCACGTATAGCTCGAATGCGACGTGACATCCGCAGATCAACCAGTGAGCCCCTTGTCGATGCAAGGGGCTTTTCTATTGTCCTGAGCAAAGGGTCAACCAGAGATGGGGAATTCCCCCCGTATCAGCCGCTTGAACGCAAGCCCGGCAATTGCCGTAACAGGATCAGTGAATTTCAGCAACGACACGAAAGGCGCAGAAACGGGGACTTGGAACCCGAAAAGGAGATCACGATGAAGGCTTCAAAGCACAATGCGACCGGCATCCTCATCTACATGCTGTTGTCCGCGGGGGCGTTGGGCTGGGGCATCGTCGGCATTCACGGCATCGAT
>JBDKUU010000020.1:0-4750 GCA_039679525.1 Phycisphaerales bacterium
GGACCCGGATGGTTCGCGTCGCCCGCAGGTCGAACTCCGTCCCCGAGTAGTTCGTCAAGTGAATGTTCTTTTCGAGAATCGCCGAGTGCGCCGTCTTGGCGGACAGCGTCCAGGCCTCGGTGTCGATCACCGCCGGCGTGAACCAGTGCTCCAGATCGAACGGGACTCCCTTGGCGTAGAAGATGGAGAACTGACCGCCCTCGGGTCCCAGCCAGAAGCGGTCCTCGCCCCCGAACGGATTCATGTGCTTGACGAACTCGCCCGAGGCGATCAGCTCGCGGTTGATCCAGCCGAAGCTCAGGCCATTGGGGCCGGTGGCGGAACTGGTCATGATCCGCCCCTGCATCTTGGGAAGCACGGCGACCTGTCCCTGGCCGGTGCGGTCCTTCAGGATCACGACATCGGTGTGCGCCTGCAGAAACGCGACATCATCGCTGAAGTCCCCGTCCTGCGCCTTCACGGCCCCCTTCTTGGCATCCGTCGCCGTGGACTTCGAGTTGTCCGTCGCGCACCCCGCGACCAGCAACGCCATCGACAGCAACGCAATCATCCTTCGGTTCATATTCAGCCTCCCTTATGCTGTGACCACGACTCTCTCATCCCGGCCGGCGTCCCACGTCGCGACAAAGGAACGCCGGTCCCTAAAGACTAGCTCATCCTGTGCCGCTTGGCAAGTCCCAGTGTCGCAATCCGGATTGTCCGGCTGACGAGGATCGGGACCCAATTCCGTACCCTGCGGTATCCGGTTTCGCAAGCTTTTTCCTTGACCGTCCAGAGTGAATCGAGTGTAATAAAGGGCTATTCACGGCACCGGCGAGGCGGTCGCAACGCCCCGCCCGCCGTTATGGGACGATCGGACGGCAGGGTTCGCCATGGGCAGCCGGGCCCCGGAGGCCGCCGACAGAGCAAGGTGAAAACTGTGGAAGAAAAACGCGTACGAGTCGGAATCGTTGGGTTCGGCACCGTCGGCAGCGGCGTGGCCAAGCTGATCCTGGAAGAGGCGGACGTCATCGCCGCGAAGATGGGCGTGCGCCCGGAGCTGGCCTGCATCATCGACACCGACACGACGCGGCCCCGCCCGGTCCAACTGCCCCCGGGAGTTCTCAGCACGGATCTGAATCGCCTGCTCGACGACCCGACCATCTCCGTCGGCATCGAGCTGGTCGGTGGCACCGGCATCGCCAGGGACATCCAGCTCAAGATGCTCCGGGCGGGCAAGCACGTGGTCACCGCCAACAAGGCCCTCCTGGCCACTCATGGCAACGAGCTGTACCGCGTGGCCCGCGAGAACGGCCGGTGCATCGCGTTCGAAGCCAGTTGCGTCGGCGGCGTCCCGATCATCGGCGCCATCCGCACGGGCCTGGCGGCCAACCGCATCAACGCCATGTACGGGATCGTCAACGGCACCTGCAACTACATCCTGTCGAGCATGAGCGCGAAGGAGGAGAAATTCTCCCAGGCCCTGGCCAAGGCGCAGAAACGAGGCTTCGCCGAGGCGGACCCGACGCTCGACATCTGCGGCGGGGACAGCGCCCACAAGCTGGCCATCCTGGCCTCGATCGCCTTCGGGTGGGAGATCGCCATGGAGGACGTCTTCGTCGAAGGCATCGACGGAATCGCCAAGGAAGATCTCCGCTACGGCCGGGAGATGGGCTATCGCCTCAAGCTGCTCGCCATCGCGCAGCGAAGCGCGGACGGACGGCTCTCTCTGCGGGTCCATCCCTCGTTCATCTCCGCCGAGACCGCCTTGGCGAGAGTGGACGGGTCATTCAACGCCATCAGCGTCTTCGGCAGCGCGGTCGGCGAGACCCTGTATTACGGCCGAGGGGCCGGCATGATGCCGACCGCCAGCGCCGTCATGGCCGACGTGATCGACGTCGCCCTGGGCAATTCGCAGACGACCTTCAACCATCTGCGACTTCGGCCCCGCGACCAGATCAAGCAGTTCATCGAACCGATCGGCGAGATCGTCACGCGATTCTACATCCGCGTGATGGCCAAGGACGAGCCCGGCGTGGTGGCTCGCTACGGCAAGATCCTGGCCGACCACGACATCAGCATCTCCGGCGCCCTGCAGCACGAGGGGACCGGCCCCGGCGACACCGTGCCGGTCGTGATCACGACCCACAGGACGCAGGAAAAGAACATGGCGGCGGCCTTGGCGGAATTGAAGAAGATCGATATCATCAGCGGCAAGCCTGTGTGCGTGCGGATCGTGGATATCCCGCAGGACAAGGATGCGTAACGGAAGAAAGCACGAAATCCGAATATCGAAATCCGAAACGGATTGTGCAAGCCCGAGTTGAAGGCTTGGTCTCTCGGCAAGCGACAGCGTTTCCGTCATTCTGATTTCGGTCATTTGGGTTTGTTTCGGATTTCGATATTCGTGCTTCGGATTTTCTTTGAACTATGGCAAAGTACGTGATCATCGTTCCCGACGGGGCGGCGGATGAGCCGCTCGACGTCTTTGAGGGCAAGACGCCGCTCGAAGCGGCTGAGACCCCCAATATGGACCGGATCAGCATCGAAGGCCGCCAAGGCCTGGTGCGGACCGTGCCCGATGGGCTGGAGCCCGGCAGCGACGTCGCGCAGATGAGCCTCCTGGGATACGATCCTTTGTACTACTACAGCGGCCGCGCCCCGATCGAGGCTGCGGCCAAGAACATTCGTCTGGGCATGGACGACTGGGTTTTCCGCTGCAATCTGGTGACCATCGCCGATGGGATGATGGCCGACCACAGCGCCGGGCACATCTCCACCGAGGAAGGCAGCAGCCTGATTCACGAGCTGGCCAAGCACATCACCGACGAGCGGATCGCCCTGTATACGGGCGTCAGCTACCGCCATCTGCTCGTGGTCAAAGGCATCGACTTCGACGTCCGCACATACCCGCCGCACGACCATATTGGAAAACCGGTCGAGAAGCTCCTGCCGAGGGGTAAAGGAGCCGACCTGCTGATCCAGTTGATGAACCAGTCGCAGCAGTTGTTCGCCGGGCATGAGATCAACAAGGTCCGCCAGGACCTCGGCGAGAACCAGGTCAGTTCGATCTGGCTGTGGGGCCAGGGCAAACAGGCCCGCCTGGACAGCTTCCGCAAGCGGTACGGCCTCAAAGGGGCGGCGATCACCGCCGTCGACCTCGTCCGCGGGTTGGCCAAGCTGGTCGGATTCGATCTGATCGATGTGCCGGGCGCGACGGGGTTCCTCGATACGAACTACCAGGGCAAAGGTCAAGCTGCCATCGACGCGCTCGACAAATACGATCTGGTTTTCATCCATGTCGAGGCCCCCGACGAAGCCGGCCACGAGAAGAACGCCGAGGCGAAGAAGCAGGCCATCGAGCAGATCGACAAGCACGTTGTCGGCCCGGTGCTGGATGCCCTGCGTCGCTGCGAGAATTGGCGGATACTCCTGCTGCCGGACCATCCGACGCCGGTCAAGACCGGCGCCCACTCCTCTGCGGCGGTGCCCTTCGCGATGGCCGGGACGGGGGTCACAGGTATTTTGCACGCGGGTTTCAGCGAGAGCAACGCGACCCAAGCCGGGCTTCGCATCGAAAAAGGATGCGAGCTGATGGAATATTTCCTCAAGAGTTGAAGCGATTGACGACCGGCGTCTGCGCCGGTACACTTCAGAGTTTTTAAGGGTGGCAAGATAACTATGGCAATTATTGTTCAGAAATTCGGCGGCGCGTCCGTTTCGAACGCGGAGCAGATCCGCCGGGCGGCCAAACGAGTCATCGAGAGGATGCAGGCCGGCTACCAGGTGTGCGTGGTGGCCTCGGCTCGCGGGCATCAGATCGACGAACTCGTCCGGGATGCGAAGGAACTGAACCCCAATCCTCCAAAGCGGGAGATGGACCAGCTTTTGAGCACCGGGGAGCAGCAGACCGTCTCGCTTCTGGCCATGGCCCTGCAGGCGATGGGCCACAAGGCGATCAGTTTCACCGGACAACAGATCCACATGCTCACCGACGGCGTCTACAGCAACGCCCAGATCAAGAGCGTGGACTCGGAGTTCATTCGGCGGGAGTTGAACGAGGGGCAGATCGTCATCGTCGCCGGCTATCAAGGCGTCGACGAGCACGGAAACATCACTTCGCTCGGCCGGGGCGGCTCGGACACCAGCGCCGTGGCGCTGGCGGCGGCTTTGAAGGCCCAAGAGTGCGAGATCTTCGCGGACGTGGACGGCGTCTACACGGCCGACCCTACGGTCTTCAAGAAAGCCTCGCTGCTCGACGAGATCAGCTACGACGAGATGATCGAGATGGCGAGCGTCGGAGCCGGCGTCCTGCACAGCCGCTCCGTCGCCATCGGCAAGCGATACAACGTCAAGATTCGAATCAGAAATATTGCGAACGATAATCCGGGAACCATCATCACACACGAGGTGCCGCAGATGGAAGGTATATTGGTGTCGGGTGCGACAATTCAAAAAGACATGGCCAAGATCGGGCTGGCGGGGATTCCGAACGTCCCGGGGACCGCGGCCCACATCTTCGCCCGGCTGGCCGAGGCCAAGGTCGTCATCGACGACATCATCCAGACCGAGATCAGCCATGAGAAGGCGAATCTGTCGTTCATGGTCCGCAAGTCGGATCTGGCGACCGCCAAGAAGGTGGCGACCGAGTTGAAGGATGAACTCGGTCTCGAGAACATCTTCGCCCGCGAGGACATCGCTTTGGTTTCGGCCATCGGCGTGGGCATGCGGTCGCAGTTCGGCGTGGCCCAGCGGATGTTCGACGCCCTGG
>JBDKUU010000021.1:0-3656 GCA_039679525.1 Phycisphaerales bacterium
GCTGTAGCGGATCGTCTTCAAAAACGGAGTGTCACCCGCTCCTTGGCGGGTGGGGATTGAAATCAACAAGGATAGGATCGATGAAAACCGCCTTTCTATTCCCGGGACAAGGGGCCCAGACCGTAGGCATGGGCGCTGATGTCGCCCAGGCATATCCGGCAGCGGCCGCCCTGTTCGACAAGGCCAACGATATCCTCGGGTTCGACCTGAAGAAAACCTGCTTCGAGGGCCCTGCCGAGCAGCTCAACAGCACCACGATGTCCCAGCCGGCGATCTTCGCCACATCGGCCGCCCTGCTGGAGATCCTCCGGACGAGCCCGAAAACCGCGGGCCTCAAGCCGGACGTGACTGCGGGCCTGAGCATGGGCGAATACACCGCCCTGTACGCCGCCGGGGCCATCAGTTTCGAGGATGGTCTGCGGCTGGTCCGCAAGCGAGGCGAGGCCATGCAGGCCGCCGCCGACGCCACCCGGGGCACGATGGTGAGCGTCATCGGCCTGGACGAGGACAAGGTCCGGCAGCTCTGCGACGAAGCCCGCCAGGGCGAGCTGCTCGAGCCGGTCAACTTCAACTGCCCCGGCCAGATCGTCGTCAGCGGCAGCATCGGCGCCTGCGGGCGGGCCGTGGAACTGGCCCCCAAGCACGGAGCCGCCAAGGCAGTGCAACTGGAGGTGGCGGGCGGATTCCACACGAGCCTGATGTCCAGCGCCGCCCAGGCCTTGCACCAGGCCCTCGTTCAGTCGCGAATCTCGCAACCGGCGGCCGCCAGGACCCTGGCCAACATCAACGCCGACTACTACAAGACTGCCGATGAGATCGTCGCAGGCCTGACGCAGCAGCTCACCGGCGCGATCCTCTGGCAGAAGTGCATGGAACGACTGCTGGTCGAAGGAGTTGAGGAATTCTATGAAATCGGGCCCGGACGAGTCCTGACCGGGCTGATGAAGCGTATCAATAGGAAGACGAAGGTGACCAACGTCAGCGACCTGGCCTCTGTGAAGGCCCTGGTCGGATAGACGCAGGGCCGAATGGCCGCCCCTGCCCCGGCAGGATGCTGAGAATTGTAAGTTCTTTCTACACTAGGAGTTGGAGACAGAGGATGGCTGAGAAACGATTGGCAGTAGTGACCGGCGGCGCCCGAGGGATCGGCCGCGCCATCGTGTTCGAACTGCTCAAGCAGGGTCGGAACGTTGCGGCCCTGGATATCAAGGAAGAGCAGCTCAAGGAACTGGAACAGGCCGGCAAGCAGGCTGGATATGAGATCCTGACGAGATGCGTCGACATCACCAAGAGCGATCAGTTGACCGAGGTTCTGGAGTCGCTGGCGGCAGAGCACGGCGGCATCGGCATCCTGGTGAACAACGCCGGGATCACCCGCGACAAGCTGATGATCCAGATGGAGGACGAGGATTTCGACAGGGTCGTGAACGTCACCCGGCGAGCGGCGTTCACCGCCAGCCGTGTGGCCGCCCGGTCGATGATCCGCAACAAGTTTGGGCGGATCGTCAGCATCAGCTCCGTGGCGGGCGTCATGGGGCAGGCCGGTTCGGCCAACTACGCCGCCAGCAAGGCCGGCCTGATCGGCATGAGCAAGTCGATCGCCCGCGAGATCGGCAAGAAGAACATCACCGCCAACTGCATCGCCCCCGGCTTCATCCAGACTGACATGACGGCCGTCCTGTCGGACCTGGTCAAGAACGCGGCGATGGAGGTCATTCCGGTCAAGCGGTTCGGGGCCGTCGAAGACGTCGCCCGGGCCGTGGCCTTCTTCGCCAGTGACGAAGCCGGGTATATTACCGGGCAGGTTCTCTGCGTCGACGGCGGCATGGCCATGTAAAAAGTGAAAAAAATGTTTGTGTGCGTCCCCCTCAGTCGGTAAGATACCGGCCGAAATCTGGAGGGTGGTGGTACACGTAGATCCAGGGAATCGCAACTAAGGCCCGTGAGTATTCTGATCCAGTTAAGGAGGATACAGCAGTGAGTATCGAAGAGGTGGATGTCCAACAGATTGAGAACAAGGTGATTGATATCATCAGCGAACAAATGGGCGTTGATAAAACCGAAATCACGCGTGAAACCTCCTTCATCAACGACTTGAACGCCGACTCTCTGGACACGGTTGAACTCGTCATGGAATTCGAGGACGAGTTCGACATGAGCATCCCCGACGAGGAGGCAGAGAAGATCCAGACCGTCGGAGCCGCCGTGGATTACATCGTCAACATCGCCCAGACCAAGAAGAAGGAAAGCGCATAGAGTCAATGGATAGACGCCGAGTGGTTATAACGGGCTTGGGGTGTATCACCGCCCTGTCCGAGTCCGTGGATGAGCTTTTTGATGCGCTGTGCGAGGGTCGCAGTGGGGTTTCCACGATCGAATCGTTCGACACCAGCGCTTATCCGGTTCATTTCGGAGGCGAAATCAAGAGCTTCGATGTGACCAAGTACATCGATAGGCGGGACGCCAAACGGATGGACCGCTTCAGCGAGCTCGCGGTCGCAGCGGCCATCCAGGCCGTCAAAGACAGCGGTCTTGATATCGCCAAGGAGAATCCCTATCGTATCGGCGCCATCGTCGGCACCGGGATCGGCGGGATCAAGGAGATCGAGGAACAGCACCTCCGCCTGCTGGAAAAGGGGCCGAGCAAAGTATCCCCGTTCTGCGTTCCCCGCCTGATGTCCAACGCCGCCAGTGGCAACATCGCGATCCAGTTCGGGCTGCGAGGCCCGAGTTTCGCGGTTTCCAGCGCCTGCGCCTCCGGCAATCACACCATGGGAGAGGCGTTCTGGAACATCGCCAGCGGTCGCAGCGACGCCATCGTCACGGGCGGTTCGGAAGCGGCCTGCACGCCGATCGGATTGGGTTCGTTTTGCGCGGCCCGGTCGCTAAGCACGCGGAATGACAGACCGCAGACCGCGTCGAGACCCATCGACAGGGACCGGGACGGCTTCGTTTTGGCCGAGGGCGCCGGCATCATCGTCCTGGAGGAGCTTGAGCACGCCAGAAAACGCGGCGCCAGGATCTACGGCGAGCTGCTGGGCTACGCGGCCACTGATGACGGCCACCACATCACCGCCCCGCTGCCCGACGGCGCAGGCGCGGCGCTGGCCATGAAGCTGGCCCTGGCTGACGCGAAGGTCAATGTCGACGGCGTGGACTACATCAACGCCCATGGCACGAGCACCGAACTCAACGACATCGCCGAGAGCACGGCTATCAAGACCGTCTTCGGGGAGCAGGCCTATAAGATCCCGATCAGCTCGACCAAGAGCTGCCTGGGGCATATGCTGGGTGCCACGGCCGCCGTGGAGCTGATCGCCGCGGTCAAGGCGATCAACCACTCGGTCATCCCGCCGACGATCAACCTCGACAACCAGGATGAGCGGTGCGACCTGAAGATGGATTACGTCCCTCTGAGGGCTCGCCAGGCCAAGGTCAACGTGGCCTTGAGCAATTCCTTCGGCTTCGGCGGGCACAACGCCTGCGTCATCGTCGGCAGCATCTGATCCGGCAAGTTCGGTCTACAAGTCCATAATACGACCTGGCGTCGGGCAACGGCGTCAGGTCGTCTTCTTTTGTGCCGTAGCGAGCGTCGCGATTCGCACGCAAAAGGGATGACGTCATGGTCTGGGCAATGCTGTTCCTCGTCGGTGGCC
>JBDKUU010000022.1:0-1592 GCA_039679525.1 Phycisphaerales bacterium
GCGTTGTCCTCAAGAATGCCGCCCTTGCAGGGGAGTGTTGACATTATAGCGGCCGGCTCCTATCTTGAGTACAGGTTGAAGCCGATGGCTCGCGGAAGGCACAGGGCGGACCGATGGGGCATAGAAGGGAGCTTCATCCGAACCCTGCAAAGGATGCGTCATGGAAGTGATCGGTGGCTTCATCGATTTCGTTCTTCATCTGGACACCCACCTCGCGAACATTCTGTCCACCTACGGACTGTGGTGCTATCTGCTATTCTTCGTCGTCGTCTTCGCGGAGACGGGACTGGTGGTGACGCCTTTCTTGCCGGGGGATTCGCTGCTCTTTGCCCTCGGGACGTTCGCGGCCGCCGGTTCTCTGAACGTGGCTTCGGTGTTCGCGATTCTGGCCGCCGCGGCCATCCTGGGCGACAGCGCCAACTATGCGATAGGCAAGTACTTCGGCTCCCTCATCCTCAAGAAAGAAGGGGCCTGGTTTCTGAAGAAGGAGCACATCGAGCGTACGCACCGGTTCTACGAGAGGTATGGAGCCAAGACGATCGTTCTGGCCCGGTTCGTGCCGATCGTGCGGACCTTCGCGCCCTTCGTGGCCGGGGTGGGCAAGATGTCCTATCTGCGGTTTGCCGCCTACAACGTGGTCGGCGGACTGCTTTGGGTCACACTCTTCGTCTTCGGCGGCTACTTCTTCGGCAACATCCCGGCGGTGCGGAAGAATTTCACCCTCGTGATCATGGCGATCATCGTGATCTCGATTCTTCCTGCCGTGATCGAGGTCGTGCGGGAAAAGAGACGGATGGCGGCCGGCCGAACGAATTCGCAGAACGCCGGCGATTGAGAGGCGTGGGAATGGACGACACGCAGAAAAAGCAGCTTCTCAAGATCGCTCGCGATGCCGTTGAGGCGGTGGTGAGAGGGACGCCGGTCGAGACGCCCCATTCAGACGATCCTCAACTCAACGCTCCGTGCGGCTGTTTCGTCACACTCAAGACCGGGGACCGGCTCAGGGGATGCATCGGCCAGTTCATATCGAATTGCCCTCTGATCGAGCTGGTGGCGGAAATGGCGGAGGCCTCGGTCGCCAAGGATCCCCGTTTCGTTGACCATCGCATCACGCCGGAGGAACTGGACGAGATCGACATCGAGATCTCCGTCCTGAGTCCGCTGACGCGCACCAACGATCCGCTGAGCTTGCGGCTGGGCGTCGATGGGATCTACATCAAGCGGGGCTACGCCTCCGGCTGTTTCCTTCCGCAGGTCGCCACCGAGACCGGCTGGGACGCCGAGGAATTCCTGTCCTATTGCTGCTCCCACAAGGCCGGCCTGCGAGCCGATGCCTGGAAGGACCCGCGGACCGAGGTGTACCTGTTCACCGCCGAGGTGTTCGACTCTCCGGCTAAGAGCCTCTGACGCCCGCCGGGAAATAGTCTCTCCCTAACACCCGCGATTTGCTATACTTTGAGTGGATCGAGGTCCGTCGTGCAGGGACGTTCTGCATGCTCGCCGGGCATCTTGCCGGTCTGGCGGAGGGTATCGCCGGTGATTACCGGACCTCGGGGTGATTGAGAAGTATCGCAACATGGAGGAGGTACATG
>JBDKUU010000023.1:0-1801 GCA_039679525.1 Phycisphaerales bacterium
CCCGCCCGTCAGATCCATGATCGTATCGACGGCGTTCTCCTGCTCGAAGTTGATGACCTCCGCGCCGTTGTCGCGGGCCCTGTCCAGACGGGACTCGATGCAATCGACCGCCAGCACCCGGCCTGCGCCCATCAGGAAGGCGCTGATGATCGCGAACTGCCCGACGGGTCCGCAGCCGAAGACCGAGACTGTGTGCCCGGGATGGATGTGGGCCATGTCCGCCCCGAAGTAGCCGGTCGGGAAGATGTCGGACAGCATCAGCGCCTGCTCGTCCGTGACGGAGTCGGGGATCTTCACGAGCCCCACGTTGGCGAACGGGACCCTCGCCATCTCCGCCTGAAGACCGTCGAACGATCCGGTCTCCTTGGGCCCGCCGAAGAAGGCGGTTCCCGCGGCGGGGCCGTTCGGATTGGCGTTGTCGCACTGGGAGAAGTACCCGGCCCGGCAGTACGAGCAATACCCGCAGGCGATGGGGGAGGGGATCACCACGCGGTCTCGCGGCTTGAAGTTGCGGACGTTGGAGCCGGTCTCTTCCACGATCCCGACGGCCTCGTGACCGAGAATCGTGCCTTTCTCCATGCCCGGCAGCGTGCCTCGGATCATGTGCAGGTCCGTGCCGCAGATGCCCGAGCCGGTGATTCGAACCAGGGCGTCGTTGGGGTCCTGAATGGTGGGCTCCGGAACATCGTCGAGACCGATATCGCCGACATCGTGATAGACAACCGCTTTCATAAGGTTCTCCCTACAAGGGGCCGGTGAACGAACGGCGCCCCGCGTGATTGATCTCGAGTTCCCGATCATGCGGAAAACTGAAGAATAGCCGAAATCAGAAGCCGCGGCTCATCAGCGTTCGACCCATTTCACCTGCACCAATTGCCGACCATCCGCGGTCTTATCGGGCGTGTCGCGATCTCCTCCCGCGGCCCATTGGGGTCAATACATGCAGAGAATGATCACTTTCTCTTGACTAATTGTCCGCTTTCATGTAGAATAAGGCGGTGTTGGTTCTCAGTGGGGTGGAGACGCCTGCAATTCTCTGGAATGGACTCTCGGAGGTTTCGTCTGCGCCCGACGTATGCGCGTCGCGTACGTCCGCTTGTGGATGAGATGGCGGAGCGATGGGGTGGTGAAGTCCTGCCAGACCCCGGGTATCTCTGAAATCGATGGCAAATGGAGGCAAGAGAATGAAGATCAGGCACATCGTTCTGTCGGCGATCGCGGTTCAATTGTCATTGGCGGGCATGGCGGCCGCCGGCATCACGCTGGATATCCAGCCGTCCTCGGCTCCAAACGCGAGCGGCTCGCCGAGCTGGAACGGGTACGTCGTCAACGCGTTGAACTCGCTCGAGCATGGCTCGGGCAACATCGGCGACCGATCCACGAATCCGACCGCCTATGAGATCGCCGGGCCCGTGATCTCGCCGGGCGACATCGCGGTCACCTCGTTTCACAGTTGGTGCGGCGAGGTCAACCCGTCCGCTCCGTTCGCCAACGAATACGGCAACCGTCTGCACTTCGGCCTGCACGCCTATGGCGACGGCACAACCCAGTTCAGCCTCTCGGAACTGACGTTCGACATGCACACCAGCGACGCCTGGGATTCACTCGCGTACTCCGGCGATTTCGTCGGGTACTCGTACAACGGCGCCACCCGTTACGGCATCGACTGGGGCGCCGACCGCGTCAAAGGCGGCGGCGACGATATCCTCTACACCTCCGGCAATGGCACGACCCTGGTCGACGAGCTGGTGTACGTCGGCGTGGGCAACGCATGGTGGCCGGGCGGCAGCGACCCGAATCC
>JBDKUU010000024.1:0-4750 GCA_039679525.1 Phycisphaerales bacterium
TCAACGAGTACAATCTCTGCCCCAAGCCCTTCATCTGGACTGCGTCGGCCAAGGACATCCTGGCCAAGGTCAACCGGGCACGGGCAAGGCTGAATAAGTTATAGACTGTTAGGCGGATACCACTAGGTGAGAATCCGATCACTTCCGGTCGCCGGCCTCGGGCTTCTCCGGCGGCGCGGGGATCGTGACATCGATCGTCTTCACTTCGCCCACCGTGGACAGCGGCTTCTCGAAACCTCCCGGGTCGCCGACCACGAGCACCTGGAGCTTGTCCGGGTGCAGGTGCTTTTGAGCGACTTGCAGAACGTCGGCCTTCGTCACCTTCTCGACGCGTTCGCGGGTCTGAAGAAGGAAATCGGCCGGGTAGCCGTAATATTCGTAGGTCAACAGACGCGTGACGATCTCGCCCGTCGTGTCGAAGTTGAAGACGAACGAATTCAGGAAGCTCTCTTTGGCGAGCTTCAGCTCCTCGTCGCTGACCTCGGTCTGACGCATTTTCTCGACCTCGGCGGCGATCGCCTGGATGGCCTGCACCGTGCTCTCGGACTTCGTCTGGCACCCGAGGCTGAACGTGCCGGGGTAGGCGTAGTCGCTCCCGTAGGCGCCGAACACCGAGTAGGCCAGGCCCTGTCGCGAACGAACGTTCTTGAAGAGCCGGCCGGTGAAACCGCCGCCGAGGATCTGATTCATCACGACCAGGGAGAAGTAATCCGGATCGCTTCGAACGCCGCCGATGTGGCCCAGGAGGATGTTGGACTGATTCAGGTCGGGCCGGGCCACGAGATTCACGGTTCGGACGTATTCGTAGTCCACCCTGGGCGTGGGCGGAACAGATGCGTCGATCTTCTCCCAGCCGACGAAGGCCTTCTCGATCTTCTTGACCATCTCCTCGGTCTGGAAGTCGCCCCAGACGGCCGCCATCATCGTGTTGGGGCCGAAGAAACGCTTGTGGAACGCGACGAGGTCGTCGCGGCTGATCGCGTCGATCGTGGCGTATTCCGTCTGTCGGGCGTAGACGCTGTTGGGGCCGTAGATGAGCTTGGCGAACTCGCGAGAGGCGATCTCGGCGGGCTCGTCGTTGCGGCGGGAGATGGCGCTTCGCTGCTGGATCTTGGCCAGCTCGATCTTGTCGGGGGGAAACGCCGGATGCATGAGCACGTCCGCCAGGATGCCCAACGTCTTGTCGATGTCCTCCTTCAGGACCGAGAGCGACGCCACGCCGTAATCGGTGGAAATGCCGGTCTCGACCGAGGCGGCCATCGCCTCCAGGGCTTCGTCGATCTGATCGCCGGTCATCGTGGGCGTGCCGCCGGTCCGCATGACCTCGCCGGTGATCTCGCCCAAGCCCACCTTCTCGGCGGGCTCGTAGATCGATCCCGTGCGAATACGGGCGGACAGTTGAATCAGAGGCAGTTCGTGATCCTCCAGGAGCAGCAGCTTCATGCCGTTCGGCAGCGTCACACGCGTGACGTCGGGAACTTTGACCTCCCGCAATGTGGGGTATTTGAGTTTCTTATAGTCGGGGGCCTGCTTGACGGCCGCACCTGCGGAACAGACCGCCAGCGCCAGGAGTGCGGCCCCAATCCTCATGGACGATTCTCTCGCTCTCATCTTCTCCACTCCTATTTAGGTCTCGCTCTCGGTGGTGATCGTCTTGATGATGCCGACCGTGCGGTTCTTCGTCGTGAAATAGGTTTTGGCCACGCGCTGGATGTCGTCGGCGGTGACCGCGTCGATCCGGTCGAGTTGCCTGAAGAGGTTCCGCCAGTCGCCGGTCAGCGTCTCGTAGTACGTCAACTGCTCGGCCAGTCCTTGGTTCGAATCGAGCTGGCGGATCAGGCCGGCCCGTGCGCGAGTCTTGGCCTTCTTCAATTCTTCTTCAGTGACTGGTTCATTCTTGAGCCGGTCGATCTGTGCGTAGATGGCCTCCAGGTTCTCCACGCTGGTGTGGCCTCGGGCCGGCACCGAATAGAAGACAAACAGACCCGGGTACTTCACGCCCGGCAGGCCCTGGAACCCGGACGCCGCCACCGCGATCCGCTTGTCCTTGACCATGGCCTCGTACAGACGGGACGTGCGGCCCATTCCCACGATGTCGGTGAGCGCGTCGAAGACCGCATTGTCGGGATGGTTGATCCCCGGCTTGTGGTAGCCGACCACGACAAACGGCTGCGACGGGTCTTCGAGAATCACATTTCGTTCCCCATCCTGCGGCGGCTCCACCGTCACGACCGGGCCGGGCTCCGGGCGGCGAGGCAACCGCCCGAAGTACTTCCTCGCCAACTCCTGGACGCGGTCGGGGTACACGTCCCCCACGATCGCGACGACCATGTTGCTCGGGATGTAATACTTGCCGAAGAACGCCTCCGCCTGGGGTCGCGAGATGGCCTGCAAGTCGCTCATGAAGCCGATAACCGGCTCGCCGTACGGGTGCGCCTTGTAGGCTGTCGCGAGAAAGTCTTCGAGCAATCGGCCCACCGGTTGGGTCTCGGTGCGGAGCCGGCGTTCCTCCATGACCACGCCCTTCTCCATGTAGAACTCCCGCAGCACGGGATCGCCGAACCGCTCGGACTCCATGAGCATCCACAACTCCAGCTTGTTCTCCGGCAGGTTCACGAAATAGACGGTGTAGTCGGAGCTGGTGCCGGCGTTGAGGTTGGTGCCGCCCTCCCGCTTGAGCGTCTCCTCGAATTCGTCGTGAACGAGGAACTTCTGGGCCTCCTTCTGCAGGTCCTGGAACCCCGTCCGCAGTTCGGCCACGCGGTTCGGGTCGGCCTTGTCGCCCTTCTCGAACTCGTTGCGGAGGGCCTGGAAGGCCTCGTCGATCCGGGCCAGGACTTTCGCCTCATCCTTATAGTCGTTCGTGCCAATGGTGGTGGTGCCCTTGAAGGCCATGTGCTCGAAGATGTGGGCCAGGCCCGTGATCCCTGTGACCTCGTCGACCGAGCCGACGTCCACGTGCGTGAAGCAGGTGACCACCGGGGCGTCGTGCCGCTGGAGCACGAGGAACTTCAGCCCGTTGTCCAGCGTGAACTGGGTCAGACGCTTCTCGAACTCCGCCAGATCCTGCGCGATGCCTGCTGACACCAGCAGAATCGCCAGGAGAACCGCCCCGAGTCCCGCTCGTCGAACCATTCGATCAGCCATGTCATCCCTCCTTGGTTGCCGGGGATGCCCCCCCGATGGGTCATCTCACCTCAATTGTACATGAACTGCACCGTGGCTTTGCATTCTATGTCTACCCGCACGCGGACCCAATGTGCGGAGAAGCCGTCAGGAAATTCATGATGCAGGTATTGGCCGCGATCTACGTCGAAGGACTTGTACGGCGCCCAACTGCCGTCGCCGAGGAAGTCCACTTCGATGTCGAACCGGGCCGATTTCTCCGCATCGTGGGTGATGTGCACGCCCTTCTTGTCGAAGCCCGTCATCAGGAACGGGTCGGACGTCTCGCCGGCCTTGACCGGGGTGTTCCACCATGGCCCGCCCCAGCCGCTCGGCTTGCCCATCCGCCAGAGATCGTCGATGTTGCCGAACCACAGGCCCGATTGCGGCTGGCCCTGGTCGTGGTCGATCTGGTCGGAGGCCATGACGAACAGGCCCCGCCAGGAGCAGAAATCGGGCACGACTCTCAGGTGCGTGCAGATCGGCCGGATGCCCCAGGTGTGGCCGCCATAGGCGAACGCGGGCAGCTCGTAGAACATGCCGTGGGCGTCCATCAACAGCCGCTCGGTGACCGCGTGGCGAATCCGCGTCCACTCCGTGTTCCAGGCGTGGTTCCAGGTGTGACTGGCCATCGGCAGCCGGTATCGCTGCCATTGGCCGTCGACCAGGGCGCGGAGGATGACGCTCGACCGGTCCCAGCCGACGGCGTAAACCGTATTGCCGCCGTAGGAACGATCGGCGTTCGCGGCATGCACCTCGACGAACGGGTTGCGTTCGATGATCGTCCACTTCCGGCCATCCCACTCGGCCAGGCGCCCCGCGTCGCGTTTGCCGAGGAATTCCTGCTCGTCGTACGTGTTGTTGGCGACGACCACGCGGCCCTGGCCCGTGAACGCGCTCTTGAAGTGCTCCTTGGCGTTGACGATCTCGAGTTCCTTGACCAGATCGAAGAGCAGCTTCGCCTCCAGCGTGTGCACGTCCACTTCCCAGAACTGGCCTTCCATGCCGAGGACGTAGACTTTGTTCGCCGGGTCTGTCAGATGCTCGCACGTCGCGGCTAAACGGAATCGCTTGAGATCCTCGATCGTGCGAACGTTGCCGTCGGCGTCGATGGCGTACGGCCCGATGAAGGCCTGGCCGCTAGGCCAGTGCGGCAGGCGGTTGGCATAGGTCCCGGTGACCGAAGCCGGATGCCGCCACATGGTCATGTTCTCATCGATTTCGTACAGGCCCAGGCCCTGGCCGTTGATGTGGGCGACGTAGCCTACCGCCCAGAGCTTCTGAGCCCAGGGAATCAGGGCCCCGATCCCGGCTTCGGAAGTGCTGCCCAGCCCTTTGGCCATGACGGTCATCTGCGGAAAGACGCCGGCGACCTGGACTGGCTGCGACTTCTGTGACGGGACTTCCGCGGCATCAAGTCGCTCGATATAGCTTCGAAGCGCCTTGGCGAGACTGCATCCGAATGCCCTCGCCCCCTCGACCGTCACCGGCCGGCCGCCGGCGTTGGCGTACGGGAACTCGAATGTGGCGACCAGTCGGATGCCTTCCAGGTCGCTGGCCCATCGGCTACAGCTTTTGTTGGCGC
>JBDKUU010000025.1:0-3149 GCA_039679525.1 Phycisphaerales bacterium
TCGAGACGATGAGCCGCATCCGCAGCGCGTCGAAAATCCTGCACCAGGAGCTCGGACGCGAGCCCACGATCGAAGAGATCGCCGGCGAGGTCGGCATGTCCGTTCAGGAGACCCGAAGGGTCCTGAATATCTCCAAGCACCCGATCAGCCTGGACCGGCCCATCGGGGACAGCGAGGACTCCTACTTCGGCGACTTCATCGAAGACGACGATGTCGATTCGCCGGTGGCCTCCGCGACGCAGGAGATGCTCAAGGAACGCATCGACATGGTCCTCAAGACCCTGTCGTACCGCGAGCGGGAAATCATCAAGCTCCGCTACGGCATCGGCGACGGCTACACCTACACGCTCGAGGAAGTCGGCCGGATCTTCAAGGTCACTCGCGAGCGCGTTCGCCAGGTCGAGGCCAAGGCGATCCGCAAGCTGCAGCACCCCGTTCGCGCCCGCAAGCTCGAGGGATTCCTCGATCACAAGTCGGCATAGAACATCCAGAGTGGGAACTTCACGGCCGGAGAGTCGCAAGACCTCCGGCCGTTTTTATTTGGCTGGAGAGCCGGCCTAGGAGCGGTCGTGAGGAAAACGCCCGTCGCAATTAGGGAGCTTTCCGATTGGGAATCATCCCGGCTGGCATAGTATGGGAACTCAAGGCATCGTTGACTGAGCCGAAGCGGCGCTGAACCTGCGGGCCTTGGCCCGGGAGAAATAGGAGTGTTCCCGTGTTTCCAGGGAGCGGAAAGTCATATGCGGATCGACGCGAGGCCGCCCATCGGCTCGCGGGGAATCTGGCCGATCACGGCGTGTATCACCCGCTGATTCTCGGCATTCCGCGGGGCGGAGTCGTGATCGCCGACGTGGTATCGAGCGAGCTGGACGCCGACCTGGACATCGTGCTGACGAGAAAGCTCGGCGCCCCGGGCAATCCGGAACTGGCGATCGGGGCGATCACCGAGAGCGGCACGATTCTCATCCAGGAGCAGATCGCGGATCGAGTGGGGGCCGACGAGGAGTTCATTCAGCAGGAGAAAGCCCGGCAGTTCGCGGAGATTCGCTCGCGGCGGGCACGGTATCGCTCTGTACTGCCCAAAGCCTCTTTGGAGGGCCGGGTCGTGATCCTCGTGGACGACGGAATCGCGACCGGGGCCACCATGCAGGCCTCGATGTGGGCGGCCCGCGAGGAGAGGCCCGACCGGATCGTCGTCGCCGTGCCTGTCGGAGGGCAAGACGCGATCGATCGGCTCTCCCGGGAGGCCGACGAGGTGATTTGCCTCCACGTGCCGGAGTACTTTTACGCGATCGGCCAGTTCTACGAGGACTTTGGGCAGGTCAGCGACGACGAGGTGATGGAGATTCTCCGCACGCACGGCCTCAAGGCGGGCAAGAGCGCCGGCGGATAGGGCCTCGATGGAAATCGTGCCATATGGGAAAGGCGGATGTCAAGGATGATCAAACAGCAGTCGCAGCAGGAGGATATGGTGATCGAAACGAGAGAGGTGACGCTGCGCGCGTTTCTCTCGATTCCGGAGAAAGCCCGTTCGATCGTGCTGTTCGCCCACGGCGCCGGCAGCAGCCGGCACAGCCCTCGCAACCAGCATGTGGCTCAGAAGTTGTACGACGCGGGCCTGGCGACCCTGCTGCTGGACCTGTTGACGGAAGACGAAGAGCGGATTGATGCGTACACCGGCCGGCTGCGATTTGACATTCCTTTTCTCGCGGGCCGGCTGGAGGCGGCGACGGGCTGGGTGCTCGACCATGAGCAGACCGCCGGACTCGACGTGGGGTACTTCGGGGCCAGCACGGGGGCCGCGGCGGCGCTGGTCGCCAGCGTGCAGCGTCCGGAAGCTGTGCGGGCGATCGTCAGCCGGGGAGGCAGACCCGACCTGGCGATGAACGTCCTGGACGAGGTCAAGCCGCCCGTGCTGCTCATCGTCGGCAGTCGGGACCCGGAGGTCCTCGAGATGAACCGCCAGGCGGCCACGAAGCTGACATCCGAGCACGATCTCGTGGTCGTGCCGGGCGCGTCGCATCTGTTCGAGGAGCCGGGCAAACTCGACGTCGTCGCGGATTTGGCCCGCTCGTGGTTCGCCCAACACATGAAGATGCCCGCGGAGATTCCCCCCGGCGGCGGCGCAGGCCGCAATCACATCGATGCGTACTCCTTCGGCCGCATTCGCGTCTCCGGCGACGACTTCAGCGACGATTTGATCGTGTTTCCGGACAAGGTGGAGCCGTATTGGAGGCGGCGCGAGGCCCACCATCTCTCCCTGGCGGATCTCGAAAGCGTGCTGGAGTACTCGCCCGACCTGCTGGTCGTGGGGACCGGGGCCGCCGGACGTCTCGAACTCGAACCGGCGACCAAGGAGGCTCTCCGGCTCAAGGGCATCGACTGCATCGACGAACGTACGGACCTCGCCTGGCAGATCTTCAACGAGGAGATCGAGCAGGATCGAAAGGTGGTCGGCGTGTTTCACCTGACGTGCTGACGGTCGCGAGGCGAATCCGTCATGCGAGCGACCCGGAATTGACGCGGATCGTCCCTGTCGCTATCATCCTGGCGCGCGGGTGGAATGACCGGCGCCGATGAGGATGAATGTGAAAGGGATGGTTGTGGCCGTGCAGGGACGTGCTGTGGTCTGGACCCTTCTTGTCGTCGCGATGGCAGGCTGCCGAACCCGGGAGGAGATCCCGCTTGCGTCCTATCCGACCGCCGAGGTGCTCAGCGTCCGGGTACAGGACGTGCGGCCCGACTACGCCACGCTGGTCTTCGAGGTCCGGGTCCACAACCCTTCTACGAAGCCGGCGCTGGTGAAGAATCTGCAATACGGACTCTCCAGCGGCGCCAACTCGTTCCTGTCGGGGACTCCGATCCCGGGTCTCTCGATCGCTCCGGCCGGCAAGGAGACTCTCACGCTGCGGGACACTGTCGTTTGCGAACGTCTTCTGAGGGCTCTGGATGCTCGTCTCGACACGACGATTCCCTTCACGCTCGTGATGCGGCTGTCCCTGGAGTCAACCGACGGACAGGCTATGCGTGCCCCGGGCAGAGCCAGCGGTCAGTTGACTCTGCCGCCGTTGCCGCAGAACGGCGAAACCGATGGCTCGAATCGCCCCCTGGATGTCATCTATATCGGGACGCCGCGGGACGTTGTGGAG
>JBDKUU010000026.1:0-3317 GCA_039679525.1 Phycisphaerales bacterium
AGGGGCGAATCACGATCAAGTTCCAGCCGCATCCGAGCAACATGGCCGGCGGCCTCTTCGACCTGCGGGTCCTGCGAAACCAGCAGAAGCCGTAGCCGACGAATCCCCAAGGCCCGGCCAAGTCACCCGGGCCTTGGACAAGGAACGTGGCGAGGGAAGGCGACGCTGGGCGCAACGTGGCCACGTCCCCGGGACGGCTCGATCACTCGGCGAGTCCCCAGTGCGTGTTGGGCTCAGGTCCCATCTCCAGTTGCAGGCTTCCGCCGGCCGTGATCTCGTCGTGCTTGAGATAGCATCGCTCCAGGGGCCTGCCGTTCAAAGCGGCCCGTTGGATGTACACGTTCCTCGCCGAGTTGTTGACGGCCTTGACGACGAAGGTCTTGCCCCGGGCGTAGTCGGGGTCCAGGGCGATCGTCGCTTCGTCGAAGGCCGGACTGGTGATCTCGTAGCGAAGGTCGCCCGCGCAGACCGGATGCAGCCCGACCGCCGCGAGCACGTACCAGGCCGACATCTGCCCCACGTCTTCGTTGCCGACCAGTCCCTCGACCTTGTTCTTGTAGGCCCGCCGGCAGATCTCCCGCGTCCACTTCTGCGTCAGCCACGGGGCTCCCAGCCGGTTGAACAGGAACGGAACGTGATGCACCGGCTCGTTCGCGTGGTTGTAGAAGTCGTTCCACATCATGTTTTCAGGCACTTGCTCGAAGAAAGCGGTCAGGTCGGCCACGGCCTTTTCCCGCCCGCCCATCAACTCCGCCATGCCCTGGACGTCGTGCGGAACAAACCACCCCTGCTGGTACGGATTGCATTCCACGGTTCCGTAGCCTTCCTGCAGGCGTCCCCTCGCCGGCCAGTCCTTCCAGCTTCCGTCCGTCCGCCGGACGCGAAACCATCCGACGTTCGGATCGAAAATGCCGCGGTAGCTCTGCGAGAGTCTCGTGTACCTCTCGCAGTCGTCGCTGTGGCCCAGCGATCGGGCCAGTTGGGCCATGCACCATTCGTCGTAGCACAATTCCAGCGTGTTGGAGATGGAGAACTCACCGACGCGTCCTCCCGAATCCTTCGCGTGGGAATGCAGCATGGCGTCCAGCCGGTGGTTCCCGTCGCGCTCGCATGTCCTCAGGGCCGTCGCGTAGGCCTTGTCGAGGTCGTAGCCGCGAATCCCCTTGGAATAGGCGTCGGCCAGCACCGACACCGCCGGGTTGCCGATCATGCACCCGCTGTAGGCGTTCATCATCTCCCAGCGTTCCAGATAGCCCTTGCCGCTCTCGTCCGCCAGCGTGATCAGCGAGTTGAGCAGGTCGTTGACCACGCCGGGATTGATGAGCGTCTGGAGCGGGAACTGGCTGCGGAAGACGTCCCAGCCGCTGAAGATGGTCCGCTTGGTGAACCCCTGCGACGCGTGCGCCTTCTTGTCGCCGCCGATGTATTCGCCGGTGACGTCCTCGAAGGTCCGCGGATCGATCATGGTGTGGTAGAGCGCGGTATAGAAGACCGTCCTCTGATCGTCGGTTCCCCCCCGGATCGCGATCTTGCCCAGGGCGCGATTCCACGCGTCGTGCGTCTTGACCCGCACGCCGTCGAAGTCCCAGTCGGGGATCTCCGTTTCCAGATTGCGTCGCGCCCCCGCCACGCTGACGAAGGAGATCCCGGCCTTGAGCAGAACCGGCTCGTTTTCCTCGGTGGCGAAGTTCGTGAAAAAGCCCAGGTGCTTGCCCTCTTTCTCGTTGAGACCCTTCTCCACCTCGGCCCGGGCCACCACGTCCTGATACCGCGGACTCGTCACGTCCTCGCGTTTGCGCGACCAGCCGTCGGGGATCGCGGCGGACCACGTGCCGACGTCCTTCAACGGCTTGCTGAGCTGCGCGTAGAAATAGACTGTGTAGTCCGCCTTGCCGTCGCCGTTGCCCCAGCCGCCGCCCTCGGGCGGACATTTCATCCAGCCTGCGATGGTGTGCTCGTCGATTCTCTGCACGCGCTGCAACGTGGAGGTCCCTCCCACCCGGCGGGCCAGGTCGATCTGGATGCGGGACGTCTCGCCCTTGGGGACCGTGAACCGATAGAAGCCGCAGTGCGTTGTCGCGGTCGTCTCCGCCTTGATCTCGTAGTCGTCGAGCACGACGGAATAGTAGCCGGCCGCCGCGGTCTCCGTCGCCTTCGAATAGCGAGAGCGATAGCCGGCGTTCGGATCGGCTTCGGTGCCCGCGGAGGTCTTGAGCGCCCCCGTGGTGGGCATGACCAGGAAATTCCCGAGGTCGCCGTACCACCCGATGCCGCTCATCTGCGTCACCGCGAAGCCTTCGATCGTCTTATGCTCGTAGCTGTAGCCGGGGCCGTTGTCGCCGCCGGTGATGGTGTTCGGGCTCACCTGGACCATCCCAAAAGGAGTGGCCGCGCCGGGAAACGTCTTGCCCAGCCCGTGGTACACGCCGGCGGCGTCCACGCTCGTGCTGGCCCCGATGAACGGATTGACCAGAGCGGCGCAGTCTTCGCCGGGCTCTGCGTCCCGGCCGTGGAGATTGGCGCATCCGCTCAGCAGGAGAAGGAACGTGAGTGTTCTGAGCATCGGTTTTCCGGTCATCGTGTTCGGCTCCTGTTTGAAGTAATCCTGGTCAACGGGGACGGCCCCGTCCGAGCGTTTCTCAGCGAGGCATTATGAAACAGACGGAGCGGACGGGCAAACGCAAAATCACCGCCACAGTGCGCCGTGTCTGTGCAAGTTTTCCGGCGTACGGAGTCTGCGGGATTGATGCGCGTAGAAACCAGGACGGCGGACTCGGTTCGTAGTGACGCCGTAAGGCGTTATCTTCGGGGCTTTTGTCCCGTGCAAGACACCAAGAAGAGAAGATATGCCCTGACGGGCACACTACAAACAGGTCGCCCTCGATTCTGCGCGTGCTGGGATTTTTTCACAGGCACAGTGCGCCGGCTCGCTGTTCGTATTCCGCAAGACGCCCCCTACCGCCTCCGGCCTACAGCCTCCCGCCTGCGACGCCTCGTCGCCTTTTCTCTCGATCGTCACATAGGGACTTGAATTGTCGGACCGGGTGACGCATAATCGCCGCCGGTCGAATTGCGAAGTCGCTCGCGAGAGTGAGCGTCCCGGATTCCCTTTGAAGGAAGGATGAGTCAGTCATGCTGCGAGTCAAAGGTGTTGCCTTGTCCACGGTCACAGTCCTCGGAATGAGTATCGCCCTGGCGGCCGCGGCTGCACAGCCGGCGCCCGCCCCGTCTCCCCAGCCGAATGCGTTGCTGGAGCGGCTGATCCGGATTCCGGGACAGATGCAGGTCTTGCAGACTTCGAGCCACAACAAGCAGGG
>JBDKUU010000027.1:0-1690 GCA_039679525.1 Phycisphaerales bacterium
CTTCATCTCGGGGTCGGTCTGGCCCTCCGGCAGGTCGTCGTACGAGAAGACGAAGCTGTTCAGGTCGGAAGAGCCGATCGTCAGGCGGAGGTAGCTGACGCCGATGCCGCCGAGATCCGTGGCGAACAGCTCGAACAGCAACTGACCGCGGGCGTCGGGACTCATCTTGACCAGAAGCTCGGCGCTTCCTCCCGTCAACGCGAACCCGAAGCCGTCCATGGTCTGATAGGCCTGGCGGCTATCGACCACGATGGTCGCTCCCCGACCTCCCCGGCCCGGGCGGAAGCGGATCGTGTCGGATTGCTTCGCGAACAGCGTCAGCCGATCCGGCGTGGTGACCCAGCTCTCGATCGCGCCCGGACCGCCCTCGGCGGCGAAAAGAAGGGACGCGTTCAGGTGGAACACGAGGACGGTGGTCACCGCACCGACGACGAGGCGTTTCAGCATGGCAAGACTCCTCTTTGTGAAGACACATCCGACTGCGACGGTTCGGGCAATTCCCGGCACGAGGTCAATCTACAGCCCCCATCCCCTTCGTGTCAACGATGCAGCGTCGCCCCTGCGAAAGACCGCCTGGGTGTGGCCACACTTTTGGCACACGGCTGGTCTCTTGATGGAAAACATGAATCGCGGACTGATCCGGAATTCGCCGCTGCGCGGCGAGAGTTTTTCGCATTGGAGCCACCAGCATAAGGCGTGCTGCGCACACCCGAAAACGAGATCTTCGCTCGCGTATTGTGTGGTAATTGAGGGACACTTTACGTATCTTTCAATGACTCATCCTGGGCAGGCCGAACGGGGAATGGCGGGAATACTGGGGCCCTGCGGGTCCTTTGTTTCTTTTTCGGGGGGGTACCATGCTGGAGGCCCAAAGCGGTAAACTTCCCTTGCACGACCGCTTCGGGCGTGCCTTCCCAGCGATGGTGTCCTCGGCGACCTCTGTGGCGTCCCTCCCCGAAGGCGGGGTTCTTCAAGAGTGGTGTGCACGGCACACCCTACGGGACGACTCGACTGCCATTGTGGCAGTCCCCTGGGGGCGTCGCGATAGGGTTCAACGCTGGCTGCAAATCACCGGCCGTAAACCCTTGTGCGGCCTGGGGCTGGCGTCGCTGCCGCCGGGACGCGGAAAAGCCTTGCGATGGCACGGGGTTTGCTGCGATAAGAACGGCACCTGTCTGTATGATAGGTGGGCAATGCGAGATGTATCGTTCAATAGCAATCGACTTATTCGGAGGGCTCCTCATGGCGAGTGTTGCTCAGATCACGGCGAATCGATTGAATGCGCAAAAATCCACCGGGCCGCGGACGGCCGAAGGGAAGGCTGTGGCGTCGCACAATGCCGTCAAACATGGGCTCCTGGCCGAGCAGGTGGTCATTCATGGAGAAGACCCGGCCCAGTTCGATCTCTACCGCGAGGGGATGATCGCGGAGCTGGACCCGGCCGGGGCGGTGCAGATGATGCTGGCTGAGCGGGCCGTGAGCCTGGCCTGGCGGCTTCGGCGGGCCGAACGGCTGCAAAGCGCGGTCTTCGCCACGGTCTATCGCGAGAACGCAAACGACGTGGTGCTCTGGCCCAGGCATGGGCTGCCGATTGAGCCGAAGCCGGATGAGGAGGCGGTGATCCTGGGGCAGGTGGTGATGACGGACTTCGCCCGCGCCCAGGTGATCGATCGGCTGCTGGTCCACGAGC
>JBDKUU010000028.1:0-2969 GCA_039679525.1 Phycisphaerales bacterium
GGTATGACCGCAACCCGCCGCTTCGTGATCCCCAGGTCACATTCTCCGCCGCGCATCACGGCTGAACTCAGACGACCTCTCGAAACTCACATTCTTCGCCCTCCCCGTGAAACAACAGATCCGCCAGAAAGCGAGTTTCCCTATCTCCACAAAGTTCGCAAAGTGGTGAAAGAAAAACGCAACTATGTATTGTTTCCAGAATTCCCCCCGACGATAATGCAGACTGGTGCACGTGGGTCCCTCCGAGTTTGCATACCCATGTCAGGCTCGGCCCGTCGCCCGCACGGTGACCTCGGACTCCATCGGCCCGCAACAACTGAAAAAAACGCGGCATATCACACGACGAGGAAGGTACTGGAGTGATGATCATGAAGGCGAAAAGGGCAAATGGTTTCACGCTGATTGAGTTGCTGGTCGTCATCGCCGTCATTGCAGTTCTTATGTCCATTCTCATGCCCGCCCTGTCCAGAGCCAGGAACCAGGCCCGACGAGTCACCTGTGCCAACAACGTCAAGCAGCTCGGGACATGTCTGCACATCTATGGCAACGACTTCGATGGCAAGTTGCCCCTGAATGCTGGCGGCGCCTGGCTGTGGGACATCGCATACAGCACCACCGACTTCATGCTCAAATCCGGAGCCAGTCGCGACACGTTCTACTGCCCGTGCGACACGACAAAGAATGGGGATATGGCCATCGTCTGGCAGTTCCTCAACCAGCCCCCGGTTTCCGCCTTCGACGCCAGGCCCGAGCAAATCGTCGAGCCAACGACCAACCGCCAGCAGTACTATCGCGTCACCGGCTACTTCTGGCTGATGGACCTGACCACGGCGGGCAGCAGAGGCTGGACACCGGCGGGCAAACCCGATGGTTGGAAATGGCCCAGGTCGTTGTTGGTCAAGAATCCGGCGGACACCGAGATCATCCTCGACGCCACGTTGAGCACGACGACCGACCCCGACACGGCCTCCTTCGTCGACGTGCAAGGCGGGTTGTACAGTTCATGGAAGTTGTTTGACCGCACCAATCACGTCACCAACGGGAACAGGCCGGACGGCGCCAACATCATGTTCATCGACGGCCACCAGGAAAAGCGGTCGTTCAGCGACATGATCGTTCAACGACAAGGCTACAATCCCGTCCATTGGTGGTGATCGCAACACAAGCAGCCTCGTCCCGCTCAGGATAGGAGGATCGGCCTTTATCGGACAATCGCATGCTTTGCCGAACCGGAAGCGACGAAGCATGCCTGATTACAGGCTTGGAGGACAGGGTAGAATGGGTTTGAGCCTATGTGGCTGGATCGCATCGAGCCGTCCGCTCCGCAAGCGGCGGCTGTCGGCCTGTGCTCTCTCAGGCCATTCGCCGAACTGTCCCTCCGTTCACTGCACGGACATCGAAGCGAGCCGGTCACATCGTCCGTCTCTCGGCAGCCCCCTCTTCTCAGATCCCTTCTCATACGCTGGAAATGATTCTTCGCGGGGCCGCGGCGTCCCGCGTTTTCTTCATGGCGTTTTGCCGGTTGAACCGATAAATACCCTGGTTGCCCCAGGGCGCCTCTGTTCTCTCAGAGGCGTCGGCATCCGTCCGTCGATTTCGCCTGTAACCCCAGGATACTAGCGCGGCCGGTCCCGTCGACGGGTCGCGGATGCGATTGTGTGGCGTTGCCTGTAAATATAGAGAATATAGCCAAAAGAGATGATTCCCGACACGAATCGTGACGGGATGGAGTGAAAAGGGGCACGATAGAACAGTTTCCATCATCGGAACAACAGAACAACAACCAAAACAGTGGGTTCGATTGAAGGAGAATGGCTATGGGTAAGAAGTTGGCGTTTGTAGCTTTGTCTCTCGTAATAGCGAGCTCGGCGGTGAATGCCGCCGAACTGGCTCACCGCTGGAGTTTCAACGGCGATCTGAAAGACTCCGTCGGCGGCAAAGACGCGACCATCGTGGACCTCGGGGCCAGCAACGCCACGCTGTCCGACACCCAGGTCACCCTCACCGGCGGCGTCAAGGACACGTCGGACTACGTCGATCTGCCCGATGGCATTCTCAGCAGCCTGGGCGATTCCGCCACGATCGAGGTCTGGGCCACGCAAATCTCGATCCAGAACTGGTCGCGCATCTGGGACTTCGGCAGCAGCACGACCCACAATGTCTTCATGGCCTGGACCACCGCCACGACTCTCACCCAGGACCGGGTCGAGTGGGTCGGCTCCAGCGGCACCGTGACGGTGAACGACAGCGTCGCTCCCTACACGCTGGGCACGGAATTTCACATCGTGTTCACCTTCGAACCGGGCGCGATCACCTGGTACGCCGCTCCGACCGGAGCCGGCGATCTGGGCGCCGCACAGGGCACCATCAAGACGACCAACCTTCTGTCGGGTCTTCAAGACACCAACTGCTGGATCGGCCGCTCTCAATGGGGCGACAACACCGCCAATGCCAGCTTCAACGAGTTCCGCCTGTGGAAAGGCGCGTTGACGGAAGACGAGCGGGAAAAGCTGCACGACCAGGGCCCCGATACGATCGACGCCTCGATTTCCGCCGGCCCCTCCCCGGCCAAAGGCGCTTCGGATGTGTCGCGGGACATCGACCTGAGCTGGATGCCCGGCGAGGGCGCCAAGACCCATGACGTCTACCTGGGCACGTCCTTCGCAGAGGTCAGCGCCGCCGCCGCCGGCAGCCCGCTGGCTGTCTCGGTCGGCCAGAACGCCACAAGCTTCGATCCGGGCCGGCTCGTCTTCGGACAGACCTATTACTGGCGCGTCGACGAGGTTGCGGACGGCTCCGTCGCCAAGGGCAATGTCTGGTCCTTCAGCGTAGAGCCCTACTCCTACCCGGTGACCGGAGTTGTCGCCACCGCGTCCAGCTCCGCCAAGGACATGGGCCCGGAGACGATCGTCAACGGCTCGGGCCTCAACGCCGCCGATCAGCACTCGACGGTGGCCGCCGACGGCTGG
>JBDKUU010000029.1:0-3316 GCA_039679525.1 Phycisphaerales bacterium
CTCAATCTCGTCGGGCGGTTGGACCACATAATTCTCGGCTGGGACGTTGACCTCGTACGGCCGGACCCATGCCTGGATATCCTCCGGATTCGAGCCAAAACAGCCCGCGATCAGGCTGACCGCCGCCAACATCATCGCCATGCACAGTTTCTTGGACCTGCCCACCGCTATTCTCCTTATCGTATGGATCTTATAGGACTCTTTGGCAATTGTGCTACATGCGACAGACTCACAGCGCTATCCTGCACGGACTTTATAGTGTACATCGTGTTTCCCGTCAAGCTTCTTAAGGGAAAACCGGCTTTTGGGCACCGTGACCCCGAAATTGGCGAAATCCCTTGACCCTGGTCGCGACCGCGCCGTAAGGTATACGATCTGTTACATCGGTGATTTGAAGGAGACGGCGATATGGATAGTCTCCGCTTTGCGCGTCAATTCCTGCGGCATCCCAAGCAGCTCGGGACCGTGGTCCAGAGCGGCCGGACGCTGGCGAGGAAGATGGCCGAAGAGGTGGACCATTGCATGCAGGTGGTCGAGTTCGGGGGCGGGACCGGACCGGTGACCCGCGAAATCCTCAGACGACTGCCGGCGAACGGGCGGCTGACGTGTTTCGAGATCAATCCGGAGTTCTGTCGATGCCTGGAGCGGATCGGCGACCCGCGTCTGTACGTGGTCAATGACGACGCGGTCCACTGCGGACGGTATGTCAGCCGGCCGGATTGCGTCATCTCGGGATTGCCTTTGACGTTGTTCGACGGCCGGGCGAGAGAAACGATTCTCGCCATCGCCGGTCGTGCGGGACGGTACGTGCAGTTGCAGTATACGCCCGTTTTGGGCAGAGACATCCGGCGGTATTTTTCCGATGTAAGGCTCAAGTTCGTGGCGATGAACTTTCCCCCGGCGTTTCTCTTCGTCTGCAGAGGCGTTCGCGAGGTCCGTCCTGCTCATTCATCCCGGCGGAGAGTCGAATCCCGGCTGCGGGGAAGTCCGGTTGTGATGGATTCCGACGAGGCCAGGCCATGACGACACGCTCGACGATTGCGCAGGTCAAGAAGCGGGACGGGACGATCGTTGAGTTCGATGCATCGAAGATCGAGCGGGCCATGCAGCGGGCGGCCGTCGAAGTGCTCCAGGATCGTCAACGCGCCGACGGCATCGCGAGACGAATGACTCAGATCGTGATCGAGAATCTCTCGAAGCGATTCCAGGGCAAGATCCCGGGCGTGGAGGAGATTCAGGATCTCATCGAGGCGGCGTTGATGAGCGAGGGATACAGCCGCATCGCCAAGAGCTACATCCTCTACAGGGAAAACCGGTCCCAGGTCCGTTTCGCCAAGTCCGCGCTGGGGCTCAAGGATGACTTGAAGCTGCCGGTCAACGCGGTGGAGGTGCTTCGCAGGCGGTACCTGCTCAAGGACGAGGCCCGGCGGGTCGTCGAGACTCCCAGCGAGCTGTTCCGCCGGGTGGCTCACCACGTCGCGCAGGCCGAGGCCAACTACGGCCCCGAATCTCGCGTCCACGAAGTGGAGGACGCGTTCTATCGGATGATGCGCAATCGCGAGTTCATGCCGAACTCCCCGACGCTGATGAACGCCGGGACGCCGCTGGGACAACTCTCCGCCTGCTTTGTGATCCCGGTGGACGACTCCGTCGAGGGGATCTTCAAGGCCCTGGCCGACATGGCCCGCATCCATCAGACCGGCGGGGGCACGGGCTTCGGCTTCTCCCGCCTGCGTCCGCGGGGCGACCTGGTCGGTTCGACGAAGGGACGCGCCTCCGGCCCGGTCTCCTTCATGGGGATTTTCGACAAGGCGACGGAGGTGATCGTCCAGGGTGGCCGGCGGCGAGGGGCCAACATGGGCGTGCTGCGGTGCGACCACCCCGACATCATCGATTTCATTGAGGCGAAGGTGGGCTCCAACGCCTTGAGGAACTTCAATCTCTCTGTCGGCGCCACGGATCGGTTCATGCGGGCGGTCGCGCAGAATCGGCCTTTCGATCTGGTCAATCCGCGAACGGGCAGGAGCGTCAAGCGGATGGGCGCTCAGTCGCTTTTCGACCTGATCGTCAATGCGGCGTGGCGGACGGGCGACCCGGGGTTGATCTTCCTCGACCACGTCAATCGGGCCAATCCGACGCCCTCGCTTGGCTCGATGGAGGCGACCAATCCGTGCGGGGAAGTCCCGCTGCTGCCCTACGAGAGCTGCATCCTGGCGTCGATCAATCTCGACAAGATGACGACGGACGACGACGCCGGCGTACTCACCGGCAAGGCCCGGGTGGACTGGGACAAGCTTCGCGACCGTATTCACTGGGGCGTGCGGTTCCTCGACGACGTGATCGACGTGAACCGTTTTCCGCTCGAGTCGATTCGGGTCACCAGCACAGGCAACCGCAAGATCGGCCTGGGAGTCATGGGCTTCGCGGATATGCTCATTCGGCTTGGCATTCCCTACGGCGATCGGGCCGCGGTGACGTTCGCAGGCAGGTTGATGCGGTTCGTGCGTCAGGAGTCTCTCGCGGCCTCGGAGCATCTGGCCGCGGAGAGGGGCGTCTTCCCCAACTTCGCCGGATCGGTGCACGCCGGGGCCGGGCGGGAGGTTCGCAACGCCACGGTCAACACGATCGCCCCGACGGGCACGATCAGCATTATCGCGGGCTGTTCCAGCGGAATCGAGCCCTTATTTGCGATCAGCTTCATCCGGAATGTGTTGTCGGGGAGCCGGCTGTTCGAGAGTCACCCGCTTTTCGAGAAGATCGCCAGGGACCGCGGCTTCCACAGCCGGGAGCTGCTGGCCGAGGTGGCGAGGCAGCCTTCGCTGGCCGAGGTCAAAGGGGTCCCGAGCGACGTCAAGAGACTCTTCATGACGGCGTTCGACGTCGCGCCGCGGCAGCATCTGGAGATCCAGGCCGCGTTCCAGAAGTACACGGACAACGCGGTCTCCAAGACGATCAATCTGCCCGCCGATTCGACGGTCGAGGACGTCCGCGAGATCTATCTCCTGGCGCATCGACTCCGGTGCAAGGGCATCACCGTCTATCGATACGGTTCCAAGCCGGGCCAGGTCCTCTCCGTGAGCGACGAGGCCGAGCCGCAGCATGACGAGCCGTCCGACTTCGTCGAGGCCGATCTCGACTACGCCGGCGGTTGCGCCAGCGGCGTCTGCGAATTCTAAGCAGGTCCGCAGAGATATTTTGACAACGCGCTCGGGAGCCGAAATCCGAAGCACGAAATTCGAAATCCGAAACAAATCCAAAACCCAAAGCACGAATGACCCAAACGCCGGCGACGGCCTTGGCCCGTTTCGAATTTTGG
>JBDKUU010000030.1:0-2782 GCA_039679525.1 Phycisphaerales bacterium
ATCGATCGTGCTGCTGTGAACCAGGTGCAGGAACGACTGACTGTCGGAGAACGAAGTCGAAGCATCGGCCGCGGACAGGCCCTCCTGGAGCGTCAGTTTGCACCAGCGAAGCAGGTCCGGCCCCAGGAAGGTCAACGCCGCCAGCAAGCCCAAAAGCGTCAGCGCGGAGCCCAACTCCTGGCTTTGGGGGAGCTGTCCCTCTTCCTTCGCCTTGCTCAACCGTCGCGCGGTTGGTTGTTCTGTTTTTTCTGTTGCGGGTTTATCGGCCATGTCTTGGATTGATTATTGATGATGGATGATTGAAGGAAGGAAGGCCGGTGGCTCCCGATCCTCCTTCATCCATCATCGATCATCCTTTCAGATCGGCAGCAGTTTGGCCATCCAATCGGCGATTTCTGTCACGAACCCTGCGACGAACGGCAGGAACACCGCCACGAGGAACAGGCCCAGCGCCACGCGCGCCGGCCACGTGACCGTCAGGATGTCCATCTCCGGCACGAGCCTCGCCAGCAGCGCCAGGGCCACCATCAGGACCAGGAACGCCCCCAGCAGGGGGGCCGCCAGCCGCAGACTGGCCATGAGCAGAACGGAGCTCGTCTCGACCACGCCCTCGACCAGCACGCCCAGCGTCGGCGCCGTGCCCGGCGGGAACGCGTCGTAGCTCTTCGAGATCGTCAGCAGCAGCAGGTGATGCCCGTCGGCGCTGAGGAACAGGAGGATGAAGATCATATCCATCAGGCCGGACAACTCGCCGCTCTCCTCGCCCTTGAGCGGGTCGACGATTTCGGACATGGTCATGCCCATCTGTTGTTCGGCGATCCGTCCGCTGAGCGCGACGGCGGAGAACAGCATCGCGACGATGATCCCGAGGGCTAGGCCGTAGATCGCTTCGCCCATCAGCAGGAGCATCGCCGCGTCCGTCGAGAGACCCGCGAGATTGATCGCCATCGGCTTGCAGAGGTAGAAGAACGCGGACAGGACGACCGCGACCAGCACCTTGGTGGGAACGGGAATGGCCGGCCATCCGAAGATCGGAAGCGAGACGAGGAAACCCGAAACGCGGGTCAGAATCAGGACGAAGCCGAACATGATCGCGTACATCAGGTCACCGGCGACGAGGGATCATGGACTGTGGATGATGGGGATTCCGGCCGCGTTCTTCCGCCGTCGACCATGGTCAGCCTCCTCCGACGTTCTGGATCAAGGCGAAGATCTCGACGGTGAACCGCAGCGTGATCTGGAGCATCCAGCCGCTGAAGATCAGCGTCACGACCCCCAGGGCGATCAGCTTGGGGATGAGCGTGATGGTCATGTCCCGGATGGACGTGACCGCCTGGAACAGAGTCACCGCGATGCCGACGACCATGCAGGTCAGCAGGATGGGCGCCGACACGAGCAGGGCGGTCTCCAGGGTGTGTCTTCCGATGTACAAAGCGAGACTGCTATCCATAAACTCTCGAATTCTCTGCCGACTTGCGTTTCGTCCTTATCAGTCCTATAAGTCCTATAAGTCCTATAGAACCCATGTCCGTCGATTTCTCATCTGAACCCCAGGCTCAGGCTCTTGGCCAGCAGGCCCCAGCCGTCCACGAGGATGAACAGGATCAACTTGAACGGCAGCGAAATCATCGCCGGCGGCAGCATCATCATGCCCGCGCTGAGCAGCACGCTGGCGATCACCATGTCGATCAGCAGAAACGGGATGAACAGCAGGCACCCGATCTCGAACGCCGTGCGGAACTCGCTGATGATGAACGCCGGCACCACGATGTGCAGCGGGATGTCGCTCGCGTTCGCCGGGGTGGGGGCCTTGGCCATCTCCACGAACAGAGCCAGGTCGCTCTTGCGGCTTTGGCGAAGCATGAACCCCTTGAGGCAGTCCGCGGCCTTGATCGTCGCGGTCGCCAGGGGCATCCGGTCCGCCAGGTACGGCTGGATCGCCTCCGCGTTGATCGCGGCATAGGTCGGCGCCATGGTGTACAGCGTCAGGAACAGCGCCAGACCCATCACCGCGATGGTCGGCGGGATGCTCTGCGTGGTCAGCGCCCGCCGCACGAACGACAGGACGATGACGATCCGCGTGAAGGAGGTCATCATCACGAGCAGGCTGGGCAGAATGGCCAACGCCGCGAAGATGACCACGAGCTTGACCGGGGTCGCCCAGTCCGTGCCGCCGGGCTTCGCGGCCGTCGCCTTCTCCACGACGCCCATCAGGTCGCCGACGCTGGGGATGCCGTTGGCGGGCGACGCCGGCTGCTGGCTGTTGATCTGCGGCATGGCCGGCTGGATGGGGGTGGTGATCTGTCCGGCCGCGAGCTGCGAGGAGGCGGCTATCCAGAGAACGCCGAGAAGACGGAAGACGGAGGACGGACCTCGCGGCACGCCGACGCTTGTTGCGCGGGCGGCGTTTGCTGTCCTCTGTCTTCTGTCCTCTGTCCTGAGGTTCTTGGACATCTACGGTTTGCTCCCATTGTCGCTGAGTTGTTCGAGGGTTTCGGCCGGCACGTCGTCCAGATGGGCCAGCATGGTGACGCTGTCGCCGGCGCTGGCGATGAGCAGACGCTGGTCGCCCACTTTCACCAGGTGGAGGGCCTTGCGGGGACCCAGGCAGGTCGTTTCGACGATTCGAATCTCCCGGCCGGCGGAGTTGGTCACCCGCGGCAGGACCTTCTTGGACAGGTACAGCGCCACGACGCCCAGCCCGACCACGGCGCCAACCGCAAGCAAATTTCGCTGGATCAGGCCTTTGTTGTCTAGGCCCGTCGCGGTAAACGGGGAGGAA
>JBDKUU010000031.1:0-3853 GCA_039679525.1 Phycisphaerales bacterium
GTTTGACCCTCCTCAAAGCGACGACCGAAAAACATCCATTCTCTATATTGATATCCGAATTACCCCGCCGGCCGCCGAGGTTGGCCCCAGGAGAAGCCGCTTCGCAGTCCCGCAAAACGGCTAAGGAATTCTCGCCGCGCCCGCCGATACGGACACAGGAACATTGAGGATTCAACATGAAGACATGGATCGTCATCACGGAAATCTTCCTGCTGGGCCTGTGGGTCGACGACTGGGGTTTGGGAGTCGAAAACGCAGCCACCGGTTCCGGCCGGACCCTCCGCCACAAGACACTCACACCTACACACCTGAATACCACGTTCATGAGCTTATCGGATGAAACATCCGTGCAGCACTGGTACTGTCCGGCTACGGTCCGACCCCCGCCTCTGCGGGAATGAGAAACAAACGATCTGACGGATCGTGTCACACCAAAGAACACGGTTACAAGCCAACAGGCCATAAGCCAGCCACTTATGGCCTTCTTTATTGCGCACCTCTGGTATCCTGAATTCTCTCGCGAGGATAATTCGCGGCAGGGCTCTGCCCACGGCGAATGAGGAATTCTCCTATTCGGCCGCTCGCTGCGAACCAGTAGGTAGGAACAAGGACACGAGTTGATTCGGCCGATGTTCTCGGGAGGTGCGTCGCCATGACGGAATGTTCGCGACCCGCGGTTGACGAAGCCGTGCAAGCGGCCTATGAAGTGCTCGACCACAACCTGCGCGGGCCCTTCGAGGGATTGCCCCGCACTGCGGGCTGGGGGTATCCCGAGCCGTACACCCGCGACATGATGCTCTCCAGCCTGGCGGCCCTGGTCAGCGGCCGGCACGACCTGATGGAATCCCTGAATCGCGTGCTCGAAACTCTGGCTCGCAACCAGAGCCGGCTCGGATTGATTCCCTCCCTGGCCCATGCGCCGGACGACCTGGGCGCCAGCGACACGACGCCGCTGTTTCTCATGGTGGTGGGGATGTATCGCAGGGTGACGCACGATGACTGCTTTCTGGAGGAGGCCGTGCAAAGAGCCCTGCTGTGGATGGAGTACCGCAGCACGGAGAACCGCGTGATCGTCGATCAGCAGCCGACGACGGACTGGCGCGACGAAATCTGGGTGCCCGGCTACGGATTGTACGTCAACACGCTCGTCTACATCTACTTGAAGCTGCTCGGTCAGCACGACAGGGCCGTGCGGCTGTACGACCGCATGCACCGGTACGCCGCCGTGACCGATCGCGACGCTCCCATGGACGGCCTGCGGGGTCTGCTCCTGGCGGACCGGCCCTACTTCGCCTTCTGGGCCTTCAAGGAATTCGGAAGCGACCGCTTCGACCTCATGGGCAACAGCCTGGCGATTCTCTCCGGCCTGGCCCCGGGCAAGCTGGCCCAGGACATGATCGCCTGGGTGGAAGCCGAGTGCGACCGCCTTCGCCAGCGGGGGGATCTGGTTGGCGAATTGCCTCCCTGCCTGTTCCCATACCTTCACAAGGGCGATCGCGACTTCAGCCGGCGGATCGAGCGGCTCAACCCGCCCGGATGCTACGGCAACGGCGGAGTCTGGCCGTTCGTCTGCGGGTTCTACATCGCGGCCCTCGTGGCGGCCGGCAGGCGGGACCTCGCGGACCGCAAGCTGACTGCGTTGACGGATTTGGTTCGACTGACCAGGACGCCGGACCTGAAGTTCGGGTTCAACGAATGGCATCAGGCTCAGGACGGGCTCCCCAAGGGCAACGAATGGCAGACCTGGTCCGCCGCTCTCTATGTCTACGCGGCGGAATGTGTTCGGCGGGGCCGCACGCCGTTGTTCGATGAGGTACGGGAGCGATGACGTGCTCGACACAGAAAGCCATTCTCATGTCGTTCCGGGTCCGGCGTGGCCCTTGTTGTCTGTGCTCCCCCGGCTCTCCGGGATCGCGGCCTCCGAATGCACGAGGGCTTCTCGCGACGCCTACTACAGGGATCTCGCCAAGAAGGTCGTCGAAAGGCGGGGAGAACATGCCCGCGAGCGGTCCGAGGATCGGCGTGTGCTCGAACAGGTGATCATTCCCTTCGTCCTGTCGAGGTTCGAGCCGCGGATGGTGCTGGATGTCGGGCGCGAGGCTTATGAAGCGTTCTACAACGGGTTCTTCGTCGGACGGGAACTTTGGACGATCGACCGTGATCCCGAACATGCGTCCTTCGGCTCGAGGAATCACGTCGTCGACGACGTGGCCAATCTCCGCGATCACTTCGAGGACCGGTGCTTCGATTTCGTGCTGATGAACGGGGTCTTCGGCTGGGGTCTCAACCATCAGCCGGCCATCGATCGCGCCTTCGCCGCCGTTCATGCGGCGCTGAGGCCGGGCGGGATTTTTGTTCTCGGCTGGAACAATACGCCGGAACTGACGCCCGTGCCGTTGGGGCAGATCAGGTCGCTGAGGGAGTTTCTGCCCTGTCGCCTGTCGCCTTTGAATGGCGCGTCCTATCGATGCCCGGTCTACGAGCACACCTTCAACATCTACACCCGCCGCTGACCCGTCGACGCCCGCGCGGGTCTACTGCATCGGGTATCGGCCGCACAGGTTCTGGACCTGCTCCCGCGTCTCGTTTCGGAAGGCGGGAGCAAGGCGGTATTCCCTGTCGCCGACGATCTCGACTTGCGTCAGGACCTGGTCCACCAGGTGGGCGACGGTCCGCATCTCCGTGGGCTTCATGCCGTTGCGGGTGACGATGGGCGTGCCGATCCGCATCCCGCTTGTGATCCGGGCGTTCTGGCTGTCGTAGGGCAGGCGGTTCATGTTCACGATGATGCCGCAGTCCTCGAGGCTCTTCTGGGCGATCAGGCCGGTCATGCCTCGGCGGAGGTTGGCGACGTTCGCCAGGAACATGTGGTTCTCGGTGCCGCCGGTCAGGACGTCGTAGCCCCGGCGGACGAATTCCTCGGCCAGCGCCTTGGCGTTATCGACGATTCTCGCCTGTCTCTCCTTGTACTCCGGCGAGAGCATCTCTTTGAAGAACACCGCCTTGGCCGCGATGTTGTTGAGGTACGGGGTGCCCTGGAAGCCGGGGAACGTGGTCTTTTCAATTCGTTCCCACAGCGGGATGGTCTTGTTCCCGACCTGGAAGGGGCGGTCGAAGTCGCGGCCCATGAGGATCAGGCCGCCGCGGGGGCCGCCGGGCTTGTAGGTGCTGGTCGTCGTGAAGTGGGCGTGGTCCACGGGGGAGGGGTGCACGCCCGCCGAGATCAGGCCGGAGATGTGCGAGACGTCGGCCATCAGGTACGCCCCGACCTCGTCGGCGATGGCCCGGAACCGAGCGAAGTCGATGACTCGGGAGTACGCCGTGGTCCCGCAGATGATCAGCTTCGGCCGGAAGCGGATCGCCTGGTCGCGGATAGCGTCGTAGTCCAGAAGGAAAGAGCCCGGGCAGACGTGGTAGCCTTCGATCTCGAAGACCCTGCCCGCCAGGGCCACCGGGGCGCCGTGCGAGACGTGCCCGCCCTGGTCCATGGACAGGCTCAGGATTCGGTCGCCTTTTTCAAGGATCGCCATCAGGACGATCTGGTTGGCGCTGGTGCCGGAGTGAGGCTGAACGTTGGCGTACCTGGCTCCGAAGGCCTCTTTGGCCCGGCTGATGGCGAGGCTTTCGAGACAGTCCACGACCTCGCACCCGCCGTGGAAGCGGGCCCCGATGAATCCCTCCGTCGTCTTGTTCTGGACGACAGAGCCCAGCGCCGCCAGGACGGCGCGGGAGCACTGGTTCTCCGCCGCGATCAGTTGCAGCGTGTTCTGCTGGCGGTCGTACTCCTGGGTGAGGAGCCGATACACGTCGGAGTCGTTGCTCTCCAGCGTGTTGAGAAGGCCTCGGTGATATT
>JBDKUU010000032.1:0-5490 GCA_039679525.1 Phycisphaerales bacterium
TGGAGGGCGGCCGCATGGGACGCTGGGAGTGGGACATGCAGGCCGATTCCAGCTTCTGGGATCAACGGATGTACGAACTGCTGGGCTTGGACGCTGCTCAGCCGGCGGAGAGCAAGCTTCTGCTTGCGCTCGTGGACGCGCGGGACAGAAATGCTCTTCAGGACGCTCTTCGCCGGGCCGCCGCCGGCGGGGGGGATTTCCACACGGAGTTTCGGCTGGTCCGACCCAGGGGAGAAACGGTGTGGCTGACGTTGTGCGGCAAGGCGATCGTCGACGATGCCGCCCGCGGCGCCAGGATGTTCGGCGTTCTGTACGATGTCACGCTGCGTAAGCAAATGGAAGGCCAGCTCCGGCGGCTCAACGACGAACTGGAGGAGGAGGTGCAGGCGCAGACCGAGGAGCTCAGGGACACCATCGACCGGTTGCAAGCCGAAGCGGCTCGCCGCATCGACGTCGAAGGCAAGCTGAGAAGGCACTCCCAATTGCTCGAGGGTTTCTTCCTGCACACGATCACGCCTCTGGCCTTCATGGACCGCGAGTTCAACTTCATCCGGGTCAACCAAGCCTACGCGGCCGCCGACGGCAAGACCCCGGACGACTTCGCGGGCAAGAACCACTTCGCCCTGTACCCGCACGTCGAGAATCGAATGATTTTCGAGCGGGTCGTGCAGACGAAGCAGCCGTACCACGCCTTCGCCAAGCCGTTCACGTACCCGGATTCGCCTCGTCGGGGGACGACCTACTGGAATTGGCAGCTCACGCCCCTGTTCGACGAGCGGGGCGAGGTGCAGTTTCTCGTGCTCAATCTCGAGGATGTCACCCAGCGGCAACAGGCTTTTCACGAGCTGGAGCGGCGAGCCAGGCTGCTCCAGCAGCTCACGCTGGAGCTCTCGCAGGCGGAAGATCGCGAGCGAAGACGCCTGGCCGAGATCCTGCACGATGATTTGCAGCAGCACCTCGCGGCCGCCAAGTTTCACCTGGGCATTTTGAACGGGCGAATCAAGCACGATCCGTCGGTCAAGACCATGAGCGGCCAGTTGGACCAGATCCTGACGGACGCGATCGAGAAGTCCCGCAGTCTTTCGCACGAGCTCAGCCCGGCGGTGCTCCACCACAGCAGCCTGAGCGAGACGTTCGAATGGCTGGCCCGCCACGTGCAGGCGAAGCACGGATTGACCGTGCACGTCGACGCCGAGGAGCAGATCCACTTGCAGTCGGAGGCGATGAAGACCTTTTTGTACAAGGCCGCTCAGGAGATCCTGTTCAACATCGTCAAGCACGCCCGCGTCCGGGAGGCCTGGCTGCGGCTCAAGCACATGCGGGGCAAGCTGTGGCTGACGATCGCCGACCGCGGCCAGGGATTCGACCCGCAGACGCTCGAAAAGACCGGCGGGTTCGGCCTGTTCAGCATTCGCGAACGAATCGAATTGCTCGGCGGGCGGATGAAGGTCCGCAGCGCCAAGGGACGGGGCAGCGTGTTCGCCATGGCCATGCCCGACGGCGAGACAGCCGGACGGTCGGCCACCGTATTGGGACCGATCTCCTCCGGTTCTGCAGCTTCGGCGATCGGGGCGGCCGAGACCTCATCCCTTCATGGGCCTCGCCTGCGGATCGTGCTGGCCGACGATCACAAGGTGATGCGCGAGGGATTGGCCGCTCTGTTGAACGAGCAGGGGGACATGGACGTCGTGGGCCATGCGGGCAACGGCCGCGAGGCGGTCAATCTCGCGTGCGAGCTTCGGCCGGACGTGGTGATCATGGACGTCTCCATGCCCTTGATGGGCGGCGACGAGGCCACTCGCCAGATCAAAGTGCACATGCCCAAAACCCGGGTCATCGCGCTATCCATGTTCGAGGAGGCCGGCGTGGCCGAGACGATGCAGAAGGCGGGAGCCGAGAGATACCTTCTCAAGACCGCGCCCTTCGGGGAACTGCTCACGGCCATTCGCGGACAAGCCCTTTCGTGATTTACAATCTGCGATCTACCATTTACGATTCGCTCCAGGCACGGTCGCCCGAATCGTGATTCGTCAATCGCAAATTGCAGGTCGAAAGGGGTCGAGAAATGAGAGTCGTCCATTCGAATGCGTCACGGCTTCTGCTGACGGCGGTCTCTGTGTTCCTTGTCACGGGTTTGGTCGATGGGGCGGGGCAGTCGCCTTTCTTCGACATCCGTGATTATGGAGCCGCCCCCAATGACGATACGAAGGACACCGACGCGATTCGCAAAGCCATCGAAATCGCTTCGAACGCCGGCGGCGGCACCGTGTACCTTCCCGCCGGCCGGTGGCTGAGCGGATCGCTTCAGCTCAGGAGCAATGTCACGCTTCACCTGGACGCCGGGGCGGTGCTTGCGTTCACCCAGGATTTCAACGACTACCTGCCGATGGTCCCGTCCCGCTGGGAAGGCGCCGAGTGCGTCAACTTCTGCCCGCCCCTGTACGCTTACCGCGCGGAGAACATCGCCATCGTCGGTCGCGGCCTGATCGACGGCCAGGGCAGAGCCTGGTGGGATTTTCACCGCAAGCTCAGGGCCGCGTTTCAAGCGAAGAAGACCGGGGAGCCCTCGACGTGGTCGAAGCTCTTCCTGGAGAAGAACGCCGGCTCGCCCGGCCTGGGACGCTGGGAGCAGATGGGCTATTTCCTGCGGCCCCCGATGATCCAGCCATTCGAGTGCCGCAACGTGCGGATCGAAGGCGTCTCGCTCAAGGACCCGCCGTTCTGGACGATCAACCCGGTGTACTGCGACAACGTCACCGTCACGGGCGTCTCGATCAAGAACCCCGACGACTCGCCCAATACCGACGGCATCAATCCCGACTCCTGCCGCAACGTGCACATCTCCGACTGCCACATCAGCGTGGGCGACGACTGCATCACGATCAAATCCGGCCGGGACGAGGACGGCCGCCGCGTGGGCCGACCGTGCGAGAACATCACCGTCACGAACTGCACGATGCTCGACGGGCACGGCGGCGTCGTGATCGGCAGCGAAATGTCCGGCGGGGTCCGCCGGGTCGCGATCAGCAACTGCATCTTCGACGGGACCGAACGAGGCATCCGCATCAAGACCACGCGGGGTCGCGGCGGGGCGATCGAGGACATCCGCGTGAGCAACATCGTGATGACCCGGATCGCCTCGGCGCCGTTCGATCTCAACATGTTCTATCAGAAAATGCCGGAGGAGCCCGTCTCGGAACGGACGCCGGTGCTGCGGAACCTGCATTTCAGCGACATCACGGTGAAGGACTCGCCCGCCGCGGGTTTCATCCTGGGCCTGGCGGAGATGCCGGTGGAGAACGTCACGTTCAGCAATCTGGCCATCGACGCGGCGAAGGGCTTCTCGTGCAGCAACGCCAGGAACATCGCCTTCCGCAACGTGCAGATCAACACGAAGAAAGGCCCGGCCCTGATCGGCGAGAATCTGCAGGACGTGGAAATCGAAGGCTTCCGGACCCTGACGCCGCACGAGGGCAGCGCCGTGATCGACTTGAAGAACGTCGCCGGCGGCTACGTACACGGCTGCAGCACGTCATCGGGCGCCGGCGTCTTTCTCGGCCTGCGAGGCGAGGACACCCGCGGCATCCTCATGCAGTCGAACGATCTACGGAACGCAGCTTCGCCTGTGCAGACGGCGGAAGGATGCCCGGCCTCCGCTGTGGTTCGAGAGTGACGCGGCCCTATCGAGGCCAACTCGTTGTGTCGAGCCAATCGGCCGCGAGCCGGGACAGGTCGGCATAGTCGACTCGTCCGTTCCTTGTGGCGTCGGACGGCGTAGTTTCCTGGCGGGATCGGAAGGCTGCCGCCCAACGCGCGAAATCCCGGAGATCGACTCGGCCGTCGTTGTCGGTGTCGGTCAGAATGGCCCAGCCCCGCGGCGCCATGGATGCTTCACGCGTCCCGCCGTAGGCTCCCATGTCGATGCGGAGATTCCTGCCGGGGTTGTGCGAGGGCTCATCAGGCATCGCGATCGGCTCCTCGCCGAGAATTGCGCCCGGATTGCCGGCATCGATGCAACGGCTCGTGACGTCGTCCCGAACCCAGTGAGAGCCGTCCTTCGGAGACGGGCTCCATCGCCAGCCGGCGCTCTTGAGACGGTAGTCGCCTTCGATCCAATGAGCGGTGCTGTTCCCGAAATCGGTAGAAGGAGTGGAGTCCCATTTGCCCGGGGCGACGAACAACGGATCGACGTTGATGTTGCCCATAGTTTGGGAGACGCCTTTCATCGCCGCGGCGCCGCCCTTGACGTCGTCGGGTCGATTCGCATCCACGTAGTAGACGGCCGCCGGCGTCGTCGGGTCGCTCGAATACAGTTCGTACTCGGCGATGTTGTCGTGGCCGTCTTCGTCCGGGTCTTCATCGGGCCGGGCCGCGGTTCTGTCGCCGAAATAGGCCAGTTCCCACCCGTCCGGCAGGCCGTCGACGTCGGCATCGACGAATTGATCGCAGCCGATGCCGACCGGGCCGTTCGGATCGCGGGGCTCGCCGTCGAGATCGTGCAGGGGACAATCTTTGCCGCGGCCGGCTCCGATGCAGGGCGAGTTCTTCGTCAGATGCCCGTCCGGCGTGAACTCCGGGTCGCTGCTCAGGTTGCCTTCGCCCGGATAGCCGCCCTGAACGACGCAATGCGTCACGTCCGCGGTGGTATGCTCCAGCATGATCTGGTTGCGGGTGTTGGCCCAGAGGATCGAGTTGACGATGGTCGAGGGCGTGGTGGAATTGTAAAGGTGCAACCCGCCTGTCCATGATTTCTCATAGGCTCCGCCGCCATTGCCGAAGATCGTGCAGTTGGCCACGCGGATGCCGCCCGCTTCAATGCCCCATTCCGAGTTGCACGCGACGCAGCAATTCTCGATGTCTGTCGAGGGGTCTATGTTGATTCCTATCTTGTTGAAAGAGACACTGCATCGGTCGATCAGGTTCCTCTTGGGGTTTTTGAGCAGGAGACTGTCCGTCCGGACTATGACGCCGCAGGTGCTGCCGGAGGCGGAATTGCCTCGCAGAACATTGTTCGAGCTGTTGTACAGGGCGATGCCGGCGTACTCGTTGTTCCCGGCGGTGACGTTTTCGATCGTCGAATCGTCTGTCAGGAGGAAGGTCGCGCCCATGTAGTTGCCATCGAGGGCCACGTCGCGAACCGTGATGCCCGAGCACTCGACGGCGTATACGCACCCGGCGTTGCTCGGACCGTCGATCACCGTCCCTTTGGCCCCGACGAGATAGTAGATGGACTTGCCGTTTACGGTGTTGTCCGGCGTGACATCCTGTCTCCAGTGCGCCGCCCACGAGGGATCGCCGGTGCAATGGAAACCATAGAGACAGCCTGTCATCGTGTTCTGCCGCAGCGCGTTGTCGCCGGCCCGATAGAGCTGGATGCCGTACTTGCCGCCGGTGATCGTATTGGCCGTGAGTCTATTGCGAGACGAACCTTGCAGTAAGATACCGATCTCGGTGTTGTCGGCCACGACGCAGTCGGCAATCTGCGAATCC
>JBDKUU010000033.1:0-2366 GCA_039679525.1 Phycisphaerales bacterium
CCTGGCTGCTTCGCGAGAAGGCGTTTCTGGAAAAGGCCCTCGCCGCCGGGACACCGATTCTCGGCGTCTGTCTGGGAGCGCAGCTTTTGGCCGACGTGCTCGGCGCCAAGGTCGTGCAGAACCCGCAGGTCGAGATCGGGTGGCACGCCGTCCACCTCACGCAGGCAGCCTCTCGCTCGCCATGGTTCAGCCGTTTCCCTGCGGAGTTCACCGCCTTCCACTGGCACGGCGACACGTTCGGCATCCCCGCCGGCGCGACACGCTTGGCGGAGAGCGACGCCTGTCAGAATCAAGCCTTCGAGTACGGCGGCCGTGCGCTCGGCCTGCAGTTTCACATCGAGTACTCGATGGACAGCATCGAAACGATGCTCGCCCACTGCGGCGACGAGCTGATCGAAGCGCCGTTCATCCAGGACAGCGGCCGGATCAGGGCAGGGTTCGAGCGCGTGTCGGCGATGCAGCGACTGTTAGGCGGTTTGCTCGATTCCCTCACGGCCGGCTCGCGACTTCCCGCCTGAGTCGCGGCGACGATCGGCGTCAGGCGGCCTCGGACTCGTCGTCCTCGTCCCGGGCGGACGTGAAGCAGACCATGGAAATCAGAACGAGGCTGGCCCCGGAGATGAACAGGATGATTCGTTTGGCGGGATTGCTGCACCGCTGGAGCCACACGGGGATGGAGGCCTCCGTCGGTTCCTTGTTGGCCGCGGTCAGGGCCCTGCGAGCGATGGCGAGTTCCTGGGCCTTGGCCTTCGGGTAGACCGTGTTCGGGTCCTGGAACCGGGTGCCCAGCGTGACCGGGGCGATTCGCTTGATGAGATTGGGGTCGCCGCTATCCAGTTGTTCCAGCAGCGCGTCGTATTCCCCGTTGATGGCCTGAAGGTTCTGGATCGACAGTTCCGCCTGACGGACGAGATGCTTGTTGCGGCAGTACTGGATGAAATCGTCGCACAGGACCGCCCCGCCCAGCGCTGCGGCGCCGCAGCTAAAAAAGATCACGAAGATCAGGAAGCGCAGCATACGATGCCTCTGCACGATCCGCAGTCGGGTCCCGACGCAGGGGCTCAGCCGGCCCCCTACCCCACATAAAACTGCGGCAGGCATGGCCCTTCTCCATCGACTGGAGAGGGCCACACCTGCCGCTTTGCATCCACATCCAACCGTTCAGCCAAGGGCCCCTAACCGAAGGGCCTCCAACCTACTTGATTTATCGGTCGTTGCCCGGAGTTTTCTGAAGTGATTTTTTCAGAAATTCGCGGATCGACCGAGCGTTCGCATTTATACCGGGTAAACCGGCAGTTGAGCCCGCAGGAGCTCGTACAGGGTCTTGCCTTCCTTGATCGCGTCGGCCGCGGTCTTGCGGAACAGGGTCTGAAGCTGATCGTAATCCATCTTCTTCAGGTCCGCGGCGCTTCGCTTCTCGCCCTTGGCGTTGGCGGCGATGAACTTCGACATGGTGTCGGAGGACATCTCGCGAATGAGCTGCCAGAGCTCGCGACCCTGACCGGCGGCAACCGCTCGGCCCAGAGCCAGCGACATCGACAGGATGGCGTTCATGCCGAGAGCGCCCTTGCGCTGCATAATCTGGATCTTCTGATCCTTCGCGGCGCTCGCCTGAATCCGGCCGATGCGAGTGGCCTCGGCCAGTTCCAGCCCCAGCAGTTCGCGGTCGGTGTCGAGCAGGCTGCCCAGCTTGCCGATCTTGCGACCGACGAACGCCTTGGCCAGCACGCCTTCGATATGGCTGACGGCGTCCATGCAACCCTTGCCGTCATACCGTCGGGCCTTCTTCCAGAGACCCGTGAGCTTCTCGTCGTTCTTGGCGCGGACGTCGGCGACCTTCACATCCTTCTTGAAGCGGAAGGTGCCGTCGCTCATGGCCTTGAACATCTCGGGATACTTCTTGGTGGTCTCGGAGGCCTCGATGATGCTGTCGACATAGTGAATGGCCTCGTCCTCGCCGGCGCTGGTGCCCAGCGGGGTCGAGCCCTTGAAGCGGATGATGCCGCTCTTGCCGAGGAACAGCGACGCAGCCGCCGACGGAATGCCGGCGTTGGTCGCCTCTTCCGTGCCACTGACGGCCTCGATCGCGAGCATCTTGATCAGCAGGCCGGTGATGTCCATGTCGCCGGCGTCGGCCTTCAGCGTGACGTCCTGGCCGGTCAGGCCTTTCACCAGCTCCTTGATCGTCTCCTGGGTCTCTTTACGCTCTTTGTCGGTCATCTCGCGCTGCGAGGAGCGGGCCAGGGCCAGAATCTCCATGACGCGGCCGTACTTCTGCAAGCGCTCGGTGTTGGCGCCGCCGCCGCACTTGACGCCGAGGGCGTTCATCGCGGTGCCGATTTCCGCCTCGAACGGGTCGTTCGGGC
>JBDKUU010000034.1:0-3170 GCA_039679525.1 Phycisphaerales bacterium
GGTCGAGGTCGGCCTCCTTGGTGATGCCGCTAAGGACCAGGACCGTGTCGATGCCGGACTCGATCCCGGCGATGATGTCGGTGTCCATGCGGTCGCCGATGATGACAGTCTCGTGGCGCTCGCAGCCGAGGATCGTCCTGGCGTGGCGCATGATCAGCGGATTGGGCTTGCCGATAAAGTAGGCTTGGCGGCCGGTGGCCATTTCGATGGGGGCGATCAACGCCCGGCAGGCCGGTCCGATGCCCCGCTCGGTGGGGCCTGTCAGGTCGGGGTTGGTGCCGATCAGCTTGGCCCCGGCCAGCACCAGGAGGATCGCGGTCTCGATCTTCTCGTAGCTGTAGCTGCGGGTTTCGCCGACGACCACATAGTCCGGCTGGCTCTCATCGATGGACAGGCCCGCTTCATACAGCGCCTGATAGAGGCCGGAGTCGCCGATGGCGAAGACGCGTCCGCCGGGACACTGGGAGGCGATGAAATGGGCGGTCGCCATGCCGGACGTGATGAAATGATTCTCGCCGACCTCGATGCCCATGTGCAGGAGCTTCTGGTGCAGCTCCCGCGGCGAACGGGCGGAGCTGTTGGTCAGGAACAAAAACTGCTTGTCCTCGGCCTTCAGCCAGTCGACGAACCCTTTCGAGCCTTCGAGCAGGCGCGATCCGTGGTAGATCACGCCGTCCATGTCGCAGATGAAGCCGCGTTTGCTTTTCAGTGCTTCCATCGTCAATTCACATCCGGGGCGGGGACCGAAGCGGGAGCCGCGGTTTTACTCTCTCGAGGATGAGTCGCTCCCAGCCTTGCCTGAATCCGCAGGGAGGCCCGCGTGAGCATCACGTACAGCGACGGCACGACGACCAGGGTCAGGACGGTCGCGAAGGTCAGGCCGAACATGACGACGACCGCCATGTTCTGCCAGAACTGGGTGGACTCGCTCTTCATGGCCCAGGAGAAGGTGTGGAAATCGTAGGAGATTCCGATCGCCATGGGGAGCAGGCCGATGACCGTGGTTGCGGCGGTCAGCATCACGGGGCGAAGGCGGGTCGCGCCGGCCTCGGCGGCCGCGGAGACGAGGTCCATGCCCCGGGCCTGCAACTGCCGCGTGTAGTCGAGCAGCACAATGGCGTTGTTGACCACGACGCCGGCCAGGCTGATGACGCCGATGCCGGTCATGATGATGCCGAAGGGCAGGCCGACGACGAGCAATCCGAACAGGGCGCCGATGAGCGAGAGGATCACGGTCGTCATGATGATCACAGGCACGAGCATCGAGTTGAACTGGATCACCAGGACCAGCGTGATCAGCAGGACGGCGATGCCGAACGCCTTGCCGAGGAAGGCCTGCGCCTCGTCCTGCTCTTCCTTTTCGCCGGCGTAACGGACCTCGTAGTTTGCCGGCAGGTCGAGCCTTGCGGAGGGGGCGACGACGTTCGGAAGAGCGGCGGCAAGCGTCTGTCGATTGAGGAACTGAACCTCCGCGTCGCTGAGAGCCTCGGATGGTCGACTGACGAGTTGTCCGACCAGGGAGGGTCGGTCTTTCATCTGCAAGTCCTCGGCTCTATAGAGATCGCGGCTGGCGAGGGCCTGATTGATCGAATCGAGAATCTGTGACTGCTGGTTCGGGTCGGTCAGGGCCTTCTCGAGCGACGCAGCCGATTTCTTCGGGAGCGTTTGCCAGATCCTCTGGAGCACGTCCGTTCGCGATCCGTCGCGTGCCTGGGACAGAGCCAGGCGCAACGCATCCCAATCGAGAACTTCCTTGGCGAGCAGACGCGATTCGCCGAGGTGCGAGAGCCGCCGTTGAACGTCGGCCAGCACCTCCGAGCTGAGGCGGCCTTCCGTGTCGGCCGTCAGCGTGACGACGCGTTTCTGATTGACGCGGTTGATCGTGCCGAAACCGCCCTTGTACTCGAAATGTCCGAGAGAGCTCAGCGGTATTGCCTGCCCGGTGATGTTGGGGATCTGGAGCCGATACAGGTCGTCGATGTTCACGCGGTCTCTCAGCGGCAGGCGGACCGTGATATCGTACTCGTCATTGAATTGCCTGTACGTGCCCACCTTGGTTCCGAAGATGGCCATCTTCAGGAAGTTCCCCGCGGTGATTGTGTTGATGCCCAGGAGCGTGGCGACTCGTCGATCCACGGTGAACGCCAGCTCGGGACGCGTGGCCTCCAGATCGCTTCGCAGGTTCACCATGTTGGGCACATCCGCGATCATCCGCATGGCCTGGTCGCTGATCTGGCCCAGGGTCTTGAAGTCTTCGCCGATGACTCGCACGGTGACCGGCGCTCCGGTGGGGGGGCCGTCCTTTTCCCGCTCGACCTTGATCTCCACGCCGGGAATGTCCGCGATCGCCTTGCGGACCTCGGCGATGATCTCCTTGGACGGGCGGGTCCGCTCCACGAAATCGTGGAAGACCATCGTGATGTTGGCCAGATGCGGCCCGCCGGCGCTGGCCATGAGGTCCATGCCGCTGCTGGCCGACCCGACGTTGGTGATCACGTTCTCGAACCAGGGCTTGTACGGCTGGAGCCGCTCCTCGATGACGCGGGCGATTCTGTCGGTCTCGTGGATGTTGGCGCCCTGCGGAGCGCGAATGCTGATGAACGCCCGTTCGGGGTCGCCGTCGGGGAAGAATTCGATGCCCTTGCCGAATTTGCCGTACAGGATGCCCATCGCGATGAGCAGGCAGAAGGACAGGAACAGCGCCATGCCGGGGTTCTCCAACCCCAGACGCTGGAAGCGACGATAGCCTCGCATGAACCAGTTGTCCCGCTCCCGCTTGGGCGGCGCATGGCCGGCCCAGATCGAGGAGATGACCGGGTTGAAGATCAGGGCGACGAACAGAGAAGCCATCAGGCCGATGGTCAGCGTGATCGGCAGGTACTTCATGAAATCGCCCATGATCCCGGGCCACTGCATCATCGGCAGAAACGCGGCCACGGTCGTCAGGGTCGAGGTGATGACGGGCCAGGCCACTTCCCTGGCTCCGAGGCGCGCCGCTTCGACGCGGGGATAGCCCAGTTGCATGTGCCGATAGATGTTCTCCACGATCACGATCGCGGTGTCCACGAGCATGCCCAGCACCAGGATCAGGCTGAACAACACGATCATGTTCAGCGAGTAGCCCAAAGACTGGATCAGGAAGAACGTGACCAGAATGCACAGAGGGATGA
>JBDKUU010000035.1:0-5564 GCA_039679525.1 Phycisphaerales bacterium
GTATGTCGAGCAGTTCGGCCCGATCGCCTACATTCTCAAGGCCCGCGTGAATATCCTTCGCGACACCGGCGCGTGCCTGTCGCCGTTCAACGCGTTCCTGTTCCTGCAGGGGCTCGAAACGCTGCACCTCCGCATGCCCCGGCACTGCGAGAACGCGACGACGCTCGCCCAGAGGCTCGAAAAGCATCCGCGAGTGAGCTGGGTGAACTATCCAGGCCTGGAATCGCATCCGGACCACGCAAGAGCCAAACGATACCTGCCCGTCGGTTGCGGCGGCATTCTCGGCTTCGGCATCAAGGGCGGCAAGGCCGCCGGCGTGAAGTTTATCAACAGCGTCAGGCTGGCCAGCCACCTGGCCAATATCGGCGACAGCAAAACCCTGGTGATCCATCCGTCCAGCACGACGCACCAGCAGTTGAGCGAGTCCGAGCAGCTTGCGGCGGGCGTGACGCCCGATTATATTCGTGTCTCGGTCGGCACCGAGCACATCGACGACATTTGGGCCGATTTCGAGCAGGCCCTGAAGGCCAGCGAATGAGCGGGCGGACGAGTCCTATAGGTCCCATGAGTCCTATCCGTCCTATCCTCTCGAAAACCGCCCCTCGCGCAAGGGCGTATTAATCGAAAGAACGAACAACAACGATTCGAAGGACAAGAAGAAATCATGTGGGAATACACAGATAAAGTCATGGATCATTTCCTCCACCCGCGAAATGTGGGCGAAGTGGAAAACCCCGACGGCACGGGCGAGGTCGGTTCGCTGGCCTGCGGCGACGCCCTGAAACTGACGTTCAAGCTGGACAAGCAGGGCCGCATCGTCGACGCCAAGTTCAAGACGTTCGGCTGCGCCAGCGCGATCGCCAGCTCGTCCGTTTTGACCGAGCTGATCAAAGGCAAGACGCTCGAAGAGGCGATGAAGGTGACCAATCGGGACATCGCCGAGTACCTGGGCGGCCTGCCCGAGCAGAAGATGCACTGTTCCGTCATGGGCCAGGAAGCCCTGGAAGCGGCCATCGCGAACTATCGCGGCCAGGCGGCGGTCCCGCACGAGCACGACCACGGCGAGAAGATCGTCTGCACCTGCTTCGGCGTCACCGACAAGGAAATCGAGCGGGTCATTCGGGAGAACAGTCTGACCACCGTCGAGCAGGTGACCAACTACTGCAAGGCCGGCGGCGGGTGCGGCGGCTGCCGGGGCGAGATCGAGAAAATCATCCTGGCCGTCCAGGGCGATCAGGTCAAGGCGCAGATGCTCCCTGAGCCCCAAAAAGGCAAGAAGCTGACCACGATCCAGAAGATTCAGCTCATTCAGCAGACGATCAACGAGCAGGTCCGTCCGGCCTTGCGGGCCCACGGCGGCAACATCGAGCTGATCGACGTCGAGGGCGACAAGGTGCTCATCGCCTTCCGCGGCATGTGCGCCCAGTGCAAGATCAGTGAATTCACGACGAGAGACGTCGTCGAAGCCAAGCTCCGCGAGTTCGTCTCCGAGGATCTGGTCGTGATCGAGGACAAGGAGTCGTCGGAGGCTCCGCACGAGCATAAAGGCTAAGAAAAGGGCAAGGGGAAATCCGAATATCGAAATTCGAAATCCGAAACAAGCACGAATGACCAAAGCACAAATTTCGAAACGGCCCACTCGACGGGCGACAGCGTTTCGGTCATTTGGGTTTTGGTCCTTTGAATTTGTTTCGGATTTCGAGCTTCGAATTTCGGATTTTCTTCACTGCAGGGGATATAGATGAAGACCATTTATTTCGATAACAACGCCACCACCCGCGTCGCCGACGAGGTCTATCAGGCCATGGAGCCGTACTTCCGGGACCTGTACGGCAATCCGTCGAGCATGCACACCTTCGGCGGTCAGGTCGGCATCAAGGTCCGCGAGGCCCGCGAAAGCGTGGCCCGCCTGCTCGGCTGCGACCCCGGCGAAGTCATCTTCACCAGTTGCGGCACCGAGAGCGACAGCACCGCGATCCTCGGGACGCTGTCGGCCGTGCCTCAGAAACGCAAAGTGATCACGACCCGCGTCGAGCATCCGGCGGTCTTGACCGTCTGCCGGGACCTGGAGAATCGCGGGTACGCCGTGATCGAGCTGAGCGTGGACAAGCTTGGCCGCCTGGACCTCAACGAGCTGGAGCACCATCTCGACAACGACACGGCCCTGGTCTCGATCATGTCCGCCAACAATGAGACCGGCGTGATCTTCCCGATCGAGCAGATCGCGGAGATGGTCACCAGCCGGGGCATCGCGTTCCACACGGACGCCGTGCAGATCGTGGGCAAAATGCCGCTGAATCTCGCCAAGAGCCGCATCAATCTGCTGAGCCTCTCCGGCCACAAGCTGCACGCCCCCAAGGGCGTCGGCGTGCTCTACGTCAAACGCGGCACCCGGATCTCGCCGTTCCTTCTGGGCGGCCACCAGGAAGGCGGCCGGCGTGCCGGCACGGAGAACGTCCCCGGCATCATCGGCCTGGGCAAGGCCTGCGAGCTGGCCCGGGCGAACATGGAAGACGAAAACACCCGCGTGAAGGCCCTGCGCGACCGGCTTGAAACCTCGATCCTCAAGGCCTGCTCCGACTGCCGGGTCAACGGCGACACGCAGGCCCGCCTGCCCAATACGACGAATATCAGCTTCGAATACATCGAAGGCGAGGCGATCCTGCTGCTGCTCGACCGTTTCGGCATCTGCGCCAGCAGCGGTTCGGCCTGCACCTCCGGCTCCCTGGAGCCCTCGCACGTGCTCCGCGCGATGGGCGTGCCGTTCACCGCCGCCCACGGCTCGATCCGTTTCAGTCTGAGCCGCTACAACACGCAGGAAGAGGTCGATTTCACGATCGACAAGGTGCCCGGCATCATCACTCGACTCCGCGAGCTGTCGCCCTTCGTCGCGAGCCCGGCGGCGAAACGCAAGGCCGGCGCGGTTTCCTGAGAAACCCGCGGCTCGAAGCTTGCAGGGCCTGTAGGATGGGCTTCAGCCCATGCGGACGATCTTGAGAATCGGATGATCGTTTGATGAGCGGATCATCACAGCATGGGCTAAAGCCCATCCTACGAATCAAGAGGTACGCTCCCTTCCTGTCTCCCGAGAATGGACACGAAATCGCTCTTGACAGAATTTAATTATGAACGTATGTTCATAACTGTTCGACGAAAGGATCGTTCGTATGCCTCGACCGTGCTGTCTGCGTCATATCGGTTTCAAGCCGGGCGCCGGTTTCTTCCGGCCGGTGGGCATTCCGGCTTGCACCCTCGAATTGGTGACGCTGACTCTGGACGAGGTCGAAGCCCTCCGCCTGGCGGACTTGAAGGGGCTTTACCAGGAGGAAGCGGCCAAGGAGATGGGGATCTCCAGGCCGACGTTTTCACGAATCATAGAAGGGGCCCGGCGAAAGGTCGCCGACGCCCTGATCAACAGCAAGGCGCTTCGCCTGGAAGGCGGCGCCGTCAAAATGAAAGGAGAACCGCAATCATGAAAGTCGCTATTCCTGTCGGGGAGTATTGTGGATTGGAGAGCCAGGTGTATGGGCATTTCGGGTCGGCGCCGGTTTTCGTGCTGGTGGACTCGGAGACGATGTCGATCGAGCCCCTGGGAAACGCGGATCAGGTGCACGTGCACGGCCAGTGCAGCCCGATGAAGGCCCTCGCCGGCTCCATGCCCGACGCGATCGTGGTCGGCGGGATTGGCGCGGGGGCTCTGGTCGGGCTTCGCCATGCCGGGATCAAGGTCTACCGGGCTGCGGGCAAGACCGTAGCCGAGGTAGTATCGCTTCTTAAGAATGGCCAGCTCAGCGAGGTTTCCCCCGGCGATACCTGCGCGGGACACAGCGGAGGCGGCGGATGTCATCATTCGCACGATTGACGCCGATCGGGATGGTTCGCTCGCCGTTCAAGGAACCGGCCGGCACGCCGATTCAGCCGGTCTATGCCGGCGAAACCGAGGGGATCGTCGAGGTCTTTCCGGAATACGCGGAAGGGCTGCGCGATCTGGACGGATTCGAGAGAATCTGGCTGCTCTACTGGCTGGATCGGGCGCCGGCCCCACGATTGCGAGTGACGCCTTTTCGGGACCATGTCGAGCGTGGCCTGTTCGCCACGCGGGCTCCGTGCCGGCCCAATCCGATCGGCCTGTCCTGCGTGCGGCTCCTCAGGGTTTCAGGCAACCAGTTGACCGTCGGCGGCCTGGACATCCTCGACGGCACGCCGGTGCTGGACATCAAGCCCTACGTGCCGCAGTTCGACGCCTTTCCGCAGAGCCGGGCCGGATGGCTGGAGAGGGGCGGCAGCGAACTGACCAGGGCGGACCGTAGGTTTGATCCAGGTGGTTCGGGTCATCGCGTCTGAGAGCCCTCGCCTCTGAACTTGTGAAGAGAACGCTCAGTATACTATAGGTACCGCGTAGGTGTTGGAGCGTCACAAGGTTTCTATCCTGAGGTGGACATGAGTCAACGTAAACGCATCGTGATCGTGGGCGGAGTGGCCGGCGGGGCGTCCGCCGCGGCCAAGGCCAGACGCGTCAGCGAGGACGCCGAGATTGTTCTGTTCGAGCGGGGTTCCGATATCTCGTTCGCCAACTGCGGCCTTCCTTACCACGTGGGCGGCATCATCCAGGACCGGGCACGGCTCCTGGTTCAAAGCCCCGATGCGATGCGGAAGCGGTTCGTCATCGACGTCCGCACGCGGAGCGAAGTCCTTCGCATCGACCGGGCCAAGAAGACAGTCCTTGTCCATGACAAGGCCAAGGACAGGCAGTACGAGCAGCCCTACGACGTTCTGATCCTGAGCCCCGGCGCCGAGCCGGTCCGCCCGCCGATCCCCGGTGCAGACGACAAGCGGGTGTTCACGCTCCGCAGCCTGACCGATATGGATGCGATCAAGGCGGTCGTCGACGCCGGTTCGGCCAAGGCGGCCGTGGTGGTCGGCGGCGGCTATATCGGCCTGGAGATGGCCGAGGTTCTGCGGCATCGCGGCTTGGCCGTGTCGCTGGTCGAGTTGGAGCCCCAGGTGATGGGCCCGGCCGATCCCGAGATGGCCGCGCCTCTGCACGAGCATCTGCGTCTCCAGGGCGTGGATCTGTGCCTGGGCATGAGCGTCACGGCGATCCAGGATCACGATGGCCAGCTCGAGGCCCGGCTCAGCACCGGACGGGTCATTCCGTGCGACCTGGTCATCATGGCCGTCGGCGTCCGGCCGGAGACGAAGCTTGCGGCGGAGGCGGGCCTGACCATCGGCCAGCGCAAGGGCATCGTCGTCGATGACCACATGCGGACCTCGGACCCAAGCATCTACGCGGTAGGCGACGCCGTCGAAGTCGAGGACTTCGTCGGGAGTTTCTCGACCGTGATTCCGCTGGCGGGCCCGGCCAATCGTCAGGGTCGAATCGCGGCGGTCAACGCCCTCGGCGGCGACATGGCCTACGACAGAACCCAGGGCACCGCGATCTGCAAGGTCTTCGATCTGGCCATCGGCATGACCGGCATGAGCGAGAAGGCCCTCAAGCGGGCAGGGCGGTCCTACGAAAAGGTCTACGTCCATCCGGCCAGCCACGCCGGCTATTACCCCGG